>DUUR01000326.1 GCA_012841425.1 Bacteroidales bacterium
CTGATTCAATCTTTACCACAAGTTTATCACCACGACCAGCATCGAGTACTGTGTTAGAATACAGATCATTGTATATTCCAGAAGAGGAGTCTGTTGATACATTTTATACAGAATGGGTAGATTACCTTAATCCTTTCCCTGCAACATTTTTATATGATCGAACTAATTGGACTATAGCTGGTTTTTCTGATGATAAACCAAGTGATGGAGGGGGTGTAGGGACTTTGATTGATGGTGATTTAAGTACTTACTGGCACTCACAGTGGGGTCCAGACGTGCCACTGCCTCATTGGGCGATAATTGATATGGAGTCTCCAAAACAAATTGCGTCCATGGATATATATCGTCGGGCAGGTAGTGGAGATACAAAAACTGTTCAACTTTTCATAAGCAATAGTAGTGATCCTAATTCCGATGATTGGCTTGCAATAGGAGAAGGAGTGTTTGTATCTGGTGATAAGATAACTATTGAGTCTATTTCTGATTTTGCAGGACGATATTTAAAGATCCTCTTGCCTGATAGTAATCGTCCGCCATTTACTGCGGTTGCAGAGATATATGTTTATGGAAAATAATTGCAAGAAAGTTTAGAAGAGTATTTTCTAAATAATATAACTTTAATAAGGTAAATATTGGGTCGAGTAATCTAAGTGTTTTATCCCAATATTTACCTTATTATTAAATTAAATTATATATAGCAACTATTTAAATTGAATAAACGAGTTTCTGAATATATAATAAAATCAGATTTATGTAATAATTTCCTTAATTATCCCACTGAAATGTTGGAAGCGGAAGATTGTTTTTACCCTTAAGGTTCGCGTTTGGAGGTGAATTTCGCCAAGCATATCTTACACTTACAGGGTGTTGAATATTACTGTTTGAAATATACAACTTGTTATCCTTTATAACAGCTTTTGCGTTGTGAAATCTTCTTCCATCTTCTGATATTTCTAAATCATAAACTTCTCCATTTTCATCACCAAATATATCGTCAGAAAAAGATAAAATTACCATATCATCAAGTATCTGGCCTTTGACAACTTTTGGAGTAGTTATAACATCCTGTATATATATATTCTTTCTGATTTCAAGTGATGCCCTTTCTGCCAGCTCCTTTTTTCTTAGTGGATGTATGTCATTCCATTCACCTAGTCCAAGTCCTACTACTAGTTGAGCATTATCATCATTAATTACCGCTCTACGTTGCGATTCGCGTAGTGTAACCCAACCACTTTCAGATGGTGAATATGATGGTGCCATAAAGTTGGGTAACTGGACAATAAAAAAGGGTAGAGTCTCATTTTTCCAAATTGATCTCCAATTATCCATCAAGTTTTCTAATAGTTGCTGATATTCTTTTGGCCTTGAAGTATTTGATTCTCCCTGATACCATAGTACTCCAGAAATGGGATATTTTCGTAGAGGATAAAGCATAGCATTGTAACAAGCGGTAGGACTATTTTGCATTCCTATACCCTGAACATTTCGCAATGGTAAATGAGCTCCATGTTTGAATTTCCATATTTCTGAAAGTTGAAGTTCTGATTTGTCTTCAAAAACTATTTTATATGGCTTATCTTTTACGAATTCTGCGTTAGAACCACCTATAAGTCGAATAGTAATAACATTAACACCTTCTTTTAAGAGTCCTTTTGGGATTTCATATTTTCTTGGTGGATATTGATAACCTGTGCTGCCAACTAAGATACCATTCACATATGTTGAATCGGCATCAACAAGACAACCAAGCCTTAGTAATGCTTCTTTACCAGCATAGTCTTTATCAATATTTATTTTTTGCCTAAACCAGTAAGAACCGTTGAAAGGACCAAATTCTGTTTGTGTCCATTCTCTATTATTATTTTGAGAAACCTCTCTCCAATCGTTATCATCTAAATCTTCTGAATACCACTCCTCATGCACGCCTTTATCTAGCTTATATAATAAATTATTCCATTTACTATTTGCAATTTGAGCGGCTCTATTTATATTATTTACATATTCATCATCCTTGACTAATAATAGTTCACTCTTATAATTAGGATAGCTTTTAATATACTCTTGTCCAATCCACGACTGTATGGGAGTGCCTCCCCAGCTACTTGCAATCACTCCTTGAGGGATTCCAGTTTTCTCATATAGGTCATAAGCAAGAAAATAAGAAAAAGCTGAAAAGTCAGATACGTTCTCTGGTGACAATTCGCGCCAAACCGTTTCACCAATATCCTCAGATCTATCATGTATATTAGTGGTGTTGGGAACTTTTAATAACCTGATATTAGGTCTTCGTAAAGTGTCAGTTAAGACTTTATATAAATCCTCCACCCTATAGATAGGAAGATCTATATTTGATTGACCAGAGCATAACCAGACATCGCCAACTAAAACATTATTAATAACTATATCATTGATGATAATAGAATAGGGGCCACCTTCTTGTGAAGGAGCTAGTTTAATAGACCAGTAACCATTTTGATCTGCTTCTGTGCTATAATTTTTGTCTTTAAATTGAATATTTATTTTTTCGTTCGGATCAGAATAACCCCATACAGGAATTTCGGTGTTTCTTTGTATAATCATATTGTCTGTAAACAGATTTGGTAGTTTCACCTCGCCATATGCATCTGAAATAACAAATGTCGTTAACAGAATAAAAAGAATCCCAGTAAAATGTTTCCTGATTTTAAAACTCATGTATTTAATATTTTTCAATTTAGCTGAGTTTACTATGTTTGTTTATTTAAAAGAGTAGGTCAATCCTTTTAATATAGATTGACCTACTAAATTAATTGACTAGATATACATATTAATTATTGCTTCATAAAGCTCTTGTTTTCCGCTTATCATTTCAGGTTCTTTGCCTAAAGCAAAAGCGTATTCACGTAAATCCTCTAAAGAAAGCTCTCCATCCTCAAAAGATTTACCTTTTCCTTCGTCAAAAGAAGCATATCTTTCTTTCCTCATTTTCAGATAAGGTGATTTTTCTAAGATAGAAGCGGCAGATTCTAAAGCACGAGCAAATGCATCCATACCAGCAACATGTGCAATAAATATGTCCTCAAGATCAGTTGAGTTTCTACGTGTTTTAGCATCAAAGTTTGTGCCACCTCCTTGTAAACCACCACCTTCAAGTATTACTAGCATTGCTTGAGTTAGTTCATAAAGGTCGATAGGGAATTGGTCTGTATCCCAACCATTCTGATAGTCACCTCTATTTGCATCTATTGACCCTAAGAGCCCTGCATCAACAGCACACTGAAGATCATGCTCAAAGGTGTGGCCAGCAAGAGTAGCATGGTTTACTTCGATATTAAGTTTGAAATCTTTATCCAGACCATGAGCACGTAAAAAACCAATTACTGTTTCTGAATCATAGTCATACTGATGTTTAGTTGGTTCCATAGGCTTTGGCTCAATGAAAAAAGTACCTTTAAAACCTTTAGATCTTGCATAATCTCTTGCTTTTTTAAGCATCATAGCTAGATGTTCTTTTTCCCTTTTCATATCTGTATTGAGCAGTGTCATGTATCCTTCACGACCACCCCAAAACACATAGTTTTCACCACCTAGTTCAATCGTAGCATCTATAGCATTTTTAATTTGAGTGCCAGCATAAGCAACACTATCAAAGTTAGGGTTAGTTGCAGCACCATTCATATAACGCTTGTTATTGAATACATTTGCAGTACCCCAAAGTAGCTTAATACCAGTATCAGCCATCTTTTGTTTGATATATCCTACTATTTCTTTCAGATTTGCTTCATACTCTTCTAGTGAGTCTGCTGGATCTACTAAATCTACATCATGAAAACAGAAATACTCAATTCCCACTTTTTTCATAAACTCAAAACCAGCGTCTACTTTCTTTTTAGCTCTTTCGATAACCCCATTACCATTGTTCCATTCAAAATCTTTAGTTTCTTCACCAAATGGATCACTAGATTCGGCACAGAGTGTATGCCAGTAAGCCATAGAGAATTTTAACCAATCTTTCATTTTGCGACCATACACAACTTTTTCTGGTTCATAATAGCGGAATGCTAATGGGTTAGTACTCTCTTTTCCTTCAAATTTTATTTCGCCAATTCCTGGAAAATACTCTTTTTGATTGTCGTTTGATTTCATATTTGTTTTTTTATATTAAATTGTTTTTATGATAATATTGATGTGTTCTATCTATAAGAATGATTTCCACAGCTCATAGGCTTCACTATACTGTGAGCTCATTTTATGATTAGGTTCAATTGTTTCTATTCTTTTTAATGTTGAAAAAGCCTCGTTACTTGATGCATACAGACCAACTCCTATACCAGCTGCCTTAGCAGCACCTGCAGCGCCATCTGTATCAAACAGCTCAATAACTGCATTGCTGGTTGATGCTAAAGCTTCACGAAATAGGGGACTCAGAAACATATTAGCATTGCCAGCCTTTATGACATTTATATCCATTCCAATGCTTTTCATTATTTCCATGCCATATTGAAATGAAAAAACTATCCCTTCTTGTACTGCACGAAGTAGATCAGACCTATTATGAATATTAAAGTTTATGCCTCTGAAAGAGCAGTCTACATTATTATTCTCTAAAATTCGTTCGGCTCCATTGCCGAATGGTATTACAGAAATTCCCTTTGATCCAACTGGAGACTGTGCCGCCAATTGATTCATATCGCTATAGCTCATATCTGAAGACATCATATTTCTTTTAATCCATGAGTTAAGAATACCAGTACCATTAATACATAACAAAACTCCTAGTCTGGTTTGATTAGGTTTATGATTCACATGTGCGAAAATGTTTACTCTAGAGAGAGGGTCGTATTTCACCTCGTCTAACACACCATATACAACGCCTGAAGTTCCAGCAGTTGAAGCAATTTCTCCTGGGTTAAATACATTTAGCGAAACAGCATTATTAGGTTGATCCCCTGCGCGATAACTAACGGGTGTTCCTGGCCTTAAACCAAGTTCTTTTGCTACTTCAGAAGTAACTTCACCTTGAATGCCGAATACAGGTGCAATCTTTGGTAAAATGTTTTCGTTAAATCCAAAATAATTGAGAATATCACTTGATACTTTATTTTCCTTGAAATCCCAAAATATACCCTCCGATAATCCCTCAACTGTAATTGATATTTCGTCCGTTAACTTCATTGCAATATAATCGCCAGGTAACATTATTTTATCAATTTCCGCATAAAGTTCAGGTTCATTTTCTTTAACCCAAGCAAGTTTAGATGCAGTGAAATTTCCTGGCGAATTCAGCAAATGGGATAGTACTTTTTCCTCACCAATTGTGTTAAATGCTTTATCACCATAAGGAACAGCTCTACTGTCACACCAGATGATTGAAGGACGCAGTACTTTTTTGTTTTTATCTACCATTACTAACCCATGCATCTGCCATGAGATGCCTATCGCTTGAATATCTTGAGGGTCAATGTTTGACATCCTTAGTACCGACTCATTAGCGAGCTTTAAATTAGACCACCACATTTCAGGGTCTTGCTCTGCCCATCCTGCTTTTTCTGCGTGCATAGGCATCTCAACTTTAGGAGAAAAATCCGATGCAATTATTCTTCCGGTATTCACTTCAACAAGAGCTGCTTTTACAGATGAACTGCCAATATCATAACCTAATAAGTACATATTATTCTTTGAAATTAATTGTTTCTTTTAAATTAAATTGAAAACTCTACATTGCAAACCCATTAAATCCACCATCCACTGTAATTGTGGTGGCTGTTACGAATGAAGAAGCATCACTTATTAAATAGTGTATCGTACCACAAAGTTCCTCTGGATTGCCCATCCGTTTAAATGGAGTTTGACGTATAACATCATTACCTCTTTGTGTATAAGACCCATCGCTGTTTGTAAGTAGATCACGATTTTGTTCAGTGAGAAAAAAGCCGGGTGCAATAGCGTTTACTCTTATCCCCTCTCCAAATTTAGTTGCTACTTCATTAGCAAGAAACTGAGTGAAGTTTGATATTCCTGCTTTTGCTGCGGCATAGCCACACACTCTCGTCATGGGCCTGAACGCTGCCATAGAAGAGAAATTTACTATGTTTCCCTTCTTCTGTTCAACCATTGGCTTAAGGAATATTTGAGTTGGAAGAACACTACCTGTTAGATTTAGACGTACGACTTTATCAAACTGATCTAAATTAAGATCAAAAAATGTTTCCTGAGGCGTTATATTCGCACCTGCCATATTACCTCCAGCAGCATTAAGAAGTACATCTACTCTTCCATATTTTTTTAATATGTCATCTCTGTTTTTTTCTAGAACTGAAGAGTCTAACACATTAGTTTTTAAAAATATTGCTTCTTTACCATTCTTCGCAATCTCTTCTACAACTTTTTCACCTTTCTCTTCCCGACGCCCTAAAATAGCTATTTTAGCACCCTGATTTGCAAGATAGGTTGATATTACGCTGCCTAGTACTCCGGTACCCCCCGTTATTACAATAACCCTATCTTTAATATCAAATAAATCCTTCATATTTCTTATATTTTCAATGTCATATATTGTCTAGCTCATTTCTAACTACTGCCATCATACCTTCAACCTGCCCCAATGCAAGCATTCTTCCATAAAAAGAGTATCCAGGATTATGATTTTTATTAATATCATCCAACATTAATTTACCGTGATCAACTCTCATAGGTATAAAACGATTCTGTTTCTCCAAAATTCTTATCACCTCAATTATATTTCCTCTACCTCCTAAGTGCGATGCCTCTATAAAATTGCCATTAGGAAGAATCTCAGTACTTCTTAAATGAGCAAAATATATGTTTTTGGCAAACCTACGTGCAAGGTTTGGTAAATTGTTGTGTTCACCTGCACTTAAAGACCCTGTACATAGAGTCAACCCATTACTTTTGCTATCTATCATTTTAAGAATTAGTTCAATGTCTTCCTCATTTGATACAATTCGTGGTAAACCAAATACAGCAAAAGGTGGATCATCAGGATGCACCGCAAGCTTTACCCCATAGTTTTCTGCAGTGGGTATTACTTTATTTAGGAAATAACACATGTTCTGGCGGAGACCATTTTTGTCTATACCATTATACTTAGCTATAAGTTTTTTGAATTCCTCAACAGGGTCTACATTGTCATTTGAAATTTTCCTATGTATAAAGTTTTGGGTCCTAATAATTATCGTATCAATCAATGAGTCAGCTTCTTCTTTGGTAATCACTTTTTGTAGCTGATTTACTTTCTCTATCTCTTCATCAGTATAATCCTTCTCAGCTCCCTCTCTGTTAAGAATATAACAGTCGAAATAAGCATACCGAATTTTATCAAAATATAGAGTATAGGTTCCGTCTGGTAATTTCCATTCAAGATCCGTTCTAACCCAGTCTATTGCTGGCATAAAGTTATAGCAAATAGTTTTTATACCTGCTTTGCCCAAGTTGGCGATACTAATATTATAATTTTCAATTAGCTGGTCTCTTGATTTATCCCCATACTTAATCTCTTCAGGTACAGGTAAACTTTCTACAACCGACCATTGTAAACCATTTCTCTCAATATGATTTTTTAATTCTATTATAGCCTCATATGTCCAAATTTCACCTGGAGGGATTTCGTAAAGAGCAGTAACTATCCCCTCTACACCTATTTGGCGAATCATATCAAGTGTAATACTGTCATTTTTACCGAACCATCTCCAGGTTTTTTCCATATATCTTTTATAATAATAATTATTTTCGTTCTATTATTACGATATCAATTATGATGTTTTAAATCTAATTTTATCTTCTTTAATTCCTCAAGTTCGTGAATAGGTCGTTCAATATCATAAGGAATTGGCATTCCAGAGTAAGATTGAAAATATAAAAGACAAGCATCTTTCCACCAAACAGCATCCTTAGACTGAATTTTCAGTCTCGATTGGACGTGCTTGAAGCGTTGGTTATCGATATAACTCTCTATTTTATCCCATTCTTTTTGAAATTCCCTTACCTGTTGCACGCCCCTATCATATCTATATGACATTTCTTCCCATAAGTTATTGCCACTCTTCATTTTATGATCCCACGGAACATGATGAAACCAAAGGATATAATCTTCAGGACAACTTTCAATATTATTAAATACCTTATTTAGAGGATAAAAATATTGAGAAACAGCATTGCTACCCTCATTAGTTCTGTCAAAACCTATCCCATTTTCATCTGCCCTATGATAATATCTCGGTAGCCAGTCGGCTCTAGCACCGGGAATATCAGTCCACGGTTCTGGGCCATAATGATGATCCCATGCAAATATATGATGCAAACCCAAAGGCATCATGTAATCTATAGCCGTATGCCATGATTCTAGCATCATCTGTTTAATAGGGATAACAAAATCAGCCTCATTTGAGAAAGTCATTTTAATCCATTCATCAGCAATTTGCCCAGCAGATAAATTGTGATTCCATGCCAGTCTGCCAAATGCATACCAATTTGCTTGAGCAAAATGGTGACCTGTCCAATTTGTATCTTCTCCAATATTAGCAACACCCGCTATAGCACTTAGTGGATGCTTATAAAGTGTGCCATCTGTTGTTTTAGCAACAGATGATCCTTCTCCCATGCTATATGTTTCGCTATCTAAAAACTCCTTCCATTGAGATCCTAGATATACTAGATGGTTAGAGAAACCCAAATATTCCTGTGTGATTTGTAGCTCGGGCATTATTGCAGTTTCTTTCATCGCACCAAAAAGAGGACTGAATGGTTCGCGTGGCTGAAAATCAACCGGTCCATTTTTCACCTGAACTATTACATTCTCCCTAAACTTACCATCTAATGGCATGAATTCATTATATGCCTGTTTAGCACGATCCTGATCTGTTGGGTTATATACAAATGCTCTCCACATAACAATACCTTTATAAGGTGAAAGTACATCTGCAAGCATATTTGCTCCATCAGCATGTGTCCTGCCAAAATCTTGAGGCCCTGGTTGACCTTCTGAATTTGCTTTTACCAAAAACCCTCCAAAATCAGGGATGAGTTGATAAATATCTTTTACTTTATTTTTCCACCATTTCTGTACATCAGGGTCTTTAGGATCAGAATTGGTAAGACCACCTAATATGCTTGGTGAAGAGAAATTCACAGAAAGGTAAACCTTCATACCGTATGGTCGTAGAATATTTGCTATGATTTCAACCTTCTCCAAATACTCTTGAGTTAGAATATCGGGTGATGCATTTACGTTGTTTAGAACCGTTCCGTTTATACCAATAGATGCATTCGCTCTAGCATAATCCTCATATCTGGGCGAAACT
Organism: Bacteroidales bacterium; assembly: GCA_012841425.1. GTDB lineage: Bacteria > Bacteroidota > Bacteroidia > Bacteroidales > Dysgonomonadaceae > Proteiniphilum. The sequence continues at coordinate 9,303 of DUUR01000326.1, forward strand.
TTAGAAGGAAGCTCATCCCATTTCCATATCGAATATCCTGCATAGCCTCTTTCAACAGTTCCATTAAGATTGTCCCAATGATTTAATATACGTACATCATAGACCGGCTTCTCGCTAATTTCTAATTGCGATAAAGATTGTCCTGTTTGAATCAACCTAAGTAAATGGAAAGTTCCATACAATAAACCTTGCTCACCCTCAGAAGCAACTACGGTTATACTATTTTTTCCACGTTGAATTGTTCTAATAATATAACCTTCAGGACCTAACTCTTTCAATTCCTTATTTAAGTTCAGTCGTCTAACTTCCGAGTTCTTTAAAGTACCTATCAAAAGAGAATTGTTATCCAATCTGGTTTGCGTTGGAATAGAATTACCTGTCATTTCTTTCCAGGCTTCTTTAAATTCTTTTAATGCTATGGTTGACATATCACCGCTTAAACCGCTAAAGTGAGGTGTTTCACTCACTTCAACTGTTTTATAACGGAGCCATAATTTACTTCCATCCTCTGCTTTAAGAAGCAATGAGAATGAAAAACAAAATATAAATATGTAAACTAATCTTTTCATTTATTTTGAAGCTGTTCCCTCGATTGTCTTTATGGTTCCGTCGGGGTTATATTCCAATTCAACCACCTTCATACTCCTTAGCCATGTCTTGCCACCTGATGGAACGCTATCGTGATGGAATAAATACCACTTACCTTTAAACTCTACAATTGAGTGATGCGTAGTCCAACCAACTACAGGTGTAAGGATTACTCCCTGGTATGTAAAAGGGCCATAAGGATTATCTCCAATTGCATAGCATATACGATGCGTATCTCCTGTTGAATATGAGAAATAATATTTACCATTATGCCTATGCATCCACGAAGCTTCAAAAAATCTACGTTCCGTATCACCAGCTGTTAGTGGTTTCCCATTCTCATCAAGAATAACTACATCTTTTGGCTCTTCGTCAAAACTTAACATATCCTTGCTTAATCTGGCAATCTTAGCACATAATGCTTGTTCATCACCCTCTGGAAGAACTGCACATTCTAGTGCTTTATTATTTCTATAACGTTGCAATTGACCGCCCCATAAACCCCCAAAGTACATATAGTATTCGCCATCTTCGTCATGCCATATTGCAGGATCCATACTGTAGCTACCCTTCATAGGGTGTTCTTCAGGAATAAAAGGTCCTTCAGGCTTATCGCTTATAGCCACACCTATACGAAAAATGTCGTTCTGATCTTTAAGTGGAAAATACATATAGTATTTACCATTTC
>DUUR01000327.1 GCA_012841425.1 Bacteroidales bacterium
AGATTAATTGATAATATAAGATATAAATAACATCATATGTTAATTGAATTATTAAAATCAAAAATACATAGAGCAACAGTAACAGATGCGAATCTAAACTATGAAGGTAGTATTACAATTGATATGAATTTGATTGATGCTGCAAAGCTAGTTCTGAATGAAAAAGTTGCAATTGTAAATAATAATAATGGTGAACGTTTTGAAACTTACGTAATTCCCGGAGAAAGAGGCACGGGAATAGTTTGTTTAAACGGTGCAGCTGCTCGTAAAGTTCAAAAAGGTGATATAATCATTATTATGAGTTACGCCTTGATGACCCCTGATGAGGCATCGACTTTTGAACCAACTGTTATAAACATCACAGACAGCAGTAATCAAATAAATCAATAGCAGCATAAATTATATAACAAACCGTCAATTGATTCATCAATTGACGGTTTTTAATGAATAGAGGTGTATTCAAAAAAACATATTACTAAAATAAGTGCACCTATCCTCCTGAGTTTGCTGGCTCAAAACCTCATTCAGGTTGTGGATACAGCTTTTCTTGGAAGGGTTGGGGAGGTTGAGCTTGGTGCATCTGCATTAGCAGGAATAATCTATATTGCCATTTATACACTTGGTTTTGGATTTAGCATGGGAAGTCAAATTCTCATAGGTAGACGAAATGGAGAGAAAAATTATAATCAGATAGGTGATATAGTAATTCAGGGAGCACTCTTTTTGTTTTTGCCATCTTTATTACTAATTCCTTTTTTAAGATATGGATCTGTACATTGGCTGCCTGCAATATTTGAATCTGCCGAAGTGGGCAGAGCTGTAGCCGAATATCTAGAATGGCGTGTATTTGGATTGGTGTTTGCATTTATTAATTTAATGTTTCGTGCTTTTTTTATAGGCATAGCGCGCACTAAGATTCTTACACTTAACGCCGTGATTATGGGTGTAGTGAATGTAATCTTTGACTATGGACTCATATTCGGGAATCTGGGAATGCCTGAATTAGGAATTGGAGGTGCGGCAATTGCATCTGTAATTGCTGAATTTGCCTCTACTTTGTTCTTCTTATTTTATTTAATGAAAAAAGTAGACCTCAATAAATATGGGTTCATTAAAATTAGATTTCAGTTTAGTGTAATAAAAAAAACACTTAGCATCTCTATTTTTATGATGATACAGTATCTTTTTTCAGTGTCTACATGGATGTTGTTCTTTCTATTTATCGAAAATTATATGGGTGAGAGGTCACTGGCCGTCACTAATGTTGTAAGAAGTCTTTATACAGTTGTAACTATTCCTTCGCACGCCATAGGGTCTGCTACTAGTACATTGGTGAGTAATACAATTGGAGCGGGCAGGCAGAGTGAAGTGTTGCTACTTATAAAGCGATTATCTTTAATGAGTCTTGGTGTTATGTTGATAATGATGCTGATTATTGGAGCTTTACCAAGGTTGGTGGTTCATATCTATACCGATGACCCATTACTAATTAATGAGATAATTCCTCCTCTTTATGTGATGTTATCCTCATTGCCACTTTATAGTGTTGGTACGGTTTTGTTTAGTTCTATCTCAGGTACGGGTAATACTAGGTCGGCACTGAAGATAGAAATAATCTCATTAATATTCTACGTCACATACATGTGGTTTATAATTGTGTACCTGCGCTCGTCTGTGGCACTTGCGTGGACTACTGAGCATGTTTACTGGTTGTTACTTACAATTATTCCCTTTCTATACCTCAGAAAGGGAAAATGGAGAGAAAAAAAGATTTAGTTTTTTCTTATCTTTATGCTTTAAATTTCATTAATACAGAATTGCATATGAAATCAGCAGAAGAAAAAATAGAGTTATTACGTAAACAATTGCATCAACACAATTATAATTATTATGTGTTGTCGCAACCTGTAATTTCTGACTATGAGTTTGATAAGTTGATGCATGAGCTGATTGAGCTTGAAGATCAATACCCTGATTTTTATGATCCTAATTCCCCAACTGTAAGAGTGGGCAGTGATATCAATAATGACTTTGAGCAGATAAGTCATCGGTATCCAATGCTTTCATTGCAAAATACATATTCAGAAGCTGAAGTAGCTGATTTTTATAATAGAGTTAAAAAGGGGGTAAAAGAAGATTTTGAAATTGTATGTGAACTAAAATTCGATGGCACATCTATATCTCTTATATATGAAAAAGGGAGACTAAAAAGAGCTATTACTCGAGGTGATGGACGAAGAGGAGATGATGTAACTCAAAACGTTAGAACCATAAGGAATGTGCCCTTGTTACTGAAAGGAGAAAATATTCCAGAATACTTGGAGTTGCGAGGTGAGATTCTTTTGCCTTGGAGCTCGTTTAATGCAATTAATAAAGAAAGAGAAGAACAAGAAGAGTCTCTTTTTGCTAATCCCAGAAATGCTGCAGCAGGAACTCTAAAGTTGCTTAATTCAAGAGTTGTATCCTCAAGGCGCCTTGAGTCGTATATATATAATATGCTTGGTGAGGAGTTGCCCTCAAATAGTCACTACGATAATTTAACAGTTGCTAGAAGTTGGGGTTTAAATGTTTCTGATACTTTAAGAAAATACACCTCATTAGATGAAGTTTTAGAATTTATCAACTATTGGAACATAGAGAGGAAGAATTTGCCAGTAACAACCGATGGTATAGTAATTAAAGTAGACTCCTTAATTCAACAGCGTAACTTGGGAAATACCTCTAAATTTCCAAGATGGGCTATAGCGTATAAATTTAATGCCGAACAGGCTATAACACGCCTTGAGTCTGTATCCTATCAAGTTGGGCGAACAGGTGCAGTAACACCAGTTGCCAATCTTGAGCCAGTTCTACTTTCTGGAACTACCGTAAGACGTGCTTCACTTTATAATGAAGATGCAATAAATTCACTTGATCTGCATATTGGCGATATGGTTTATGTTGAAAAGGGCGGTGAAATCATTCCCAAAATAACAGGCGTAGATATAGATGCCAGAGAGCAAAATTTTATGCTAGGTGACAAGGTACGTTTTGCAGAAGTCTGTCCCGATTGTGGAGCTAAATTAGTGAGAAATGAAGATGAATCAGCATATTATTGCCCAAACAGCGAAGGGTGTCCCACGCAAATAAAAGGCCGAATAGAACATTTTGTAACGCGTAAAGCAATGAATATAACAATCGGGCCCGAAAGTATTACTTTGCTTTTTGATAAAGGACTTATAAATGATGCTGCCGATTTATATAAATTGAAGTTAGAGAATCTAGTTAATCTTGATAGGTGGGGCGAAACAAGTGCACAAAATCTTTTGCAAAGCATAGATAAATCTAAATCTGTTTCATATGAAAGAGTCCTTCATGCAATAGGCATACGTTACGTGGGTGAAACAGTGGCTCAAAAGTTAGCACATGCTTTCCCAAATATTGAACTGTTGTCAAAGGCAACATTTGAACAACTCACTTCCGTAGAAGAGATAGGTGATAGAATTGCTAATAGTATACTAGATTATTTTAGTAATACAAAAAACACAGAGTTTGTTAATCTCTTAGAGATGCATGGTCTTCAACTTGAGCTAAGTGATGATTTGATAGCCTCCATGAGCGACAAGCTAAAAGGTATGACATTTGTCATAAGCGGCACTTTTGATCTTTATTCTCGTGATGAGTATAAAGAAATGATTCTCAAGAATGGAGGAAAAAATAGTGGTTCGGTTTCTAAAAAGACCGATTTTATACTTGCTGGAAATAATATGGGTCCCTCCAAACTTGAAAAAGCTAATAAACTAGGTATTAAAGTGATTGATGAAAATGTGTTCCTTGAGATGCTAAGTTGACGAATATATTAAAAAAGTCTATCTTTGTGAAAAGTTAATTTCACTAATTATTTTATGATAGCTACACTGATTGTTTTAGTTGCCACAGCAGGACTGATGGTATGGGGTAAGATTCGCTCAGATATTGTTGCACTTTGTTCATTATTGGCACTTATTATTTCTGGAGTATTATCGCCAGATGAGGCATTAGCAGGATTCTCAAACCCTGTAGTTATAATGATTGCAGCACTCTTTATTGTTGGAGGAGCCATTTCACAAACTGGTCTTGCAAGCATGATAAGTAACAATATTCTAAAATTTGCAGGAGATAGCAATTATAAACTCTTTGTTTTGGTGATGCTAGTCACCGTAATAATCGGTTTATTTGTAAGCAATACGGGTACTGTAGCTATTTTAATGCCAATAGTAATTAGTCTCGCTGCCAAAACTAAGATTAGTAGTAGCCGACTTCTAATGCCAATGGCCTTTGCTAGTAGTATTGGTGGTATGATGACTCTAATTGGCACTCCACCAACTCTTATTGTACATAATGCTTTACAGGAAGCGGGATATGAAGGCCTTCAGTTTTTCACAACCCTACCAATTGGAATAATACTTTTAATTTTTGGAGTAATACTTCTTTGGCCATTGAGTAAAGTGTTAGACAAAAAAGGCAAAAAAGACACATCAGGAAAAAAGAATGATGTTAAATCACCCAATCAGCTGATGTCTGAGTATCAGTTAATAGAGAATATATATAGATTAGAGATAAGTAAAGATTCACCCTTATTGAAAGGTGCTATTTCAGAGTTAGATTTAACAAAACGATATTCTATAATAATTGCAGAGATTCATACACGTAACTACACACCACTCGGAAAAAACATTAGTGTTTCATTACCAGAGCCAAATAGAATTCTTACTTATAATGATGTGCTTTACGTAGTCGGAGAGTATAAAGACGTAGTAAGTTTTGCTGATGAAAATAAACTATCATTTCTTGATAGTCAATCAGGGGCTGAGTTTGATAAACCCCACTTTGCAGGTAAATTTAAATTTGAAGAAATAGGAATGGCCGAGGTGGTATTACTCGCAAACTCAAGATTGAATAATAATAGAGTTAAGAATTCAGGATTTAGAGCTAATTATAATGTAAACATATTAGGTGTTCAGCGAAACGAGAAATATATTATTCAAGATGTTAAAGATGTGAGAATGCATTCTGGCGATATGCTTCTGGTTCAAGGTACATGGGAAAACATAGAAAGACTAAAAAAGTTAGAACCTGATGTAGTTGTAATTGGCCAGCCCACAGTAGAGGCCTCAAAAGTAACAATAAGTCACAAAGCCCCTTACGCTGCTATAATTGTATTATTGATGATTTTGGCTATGGTGTTTAATTTGTTCCCACCAGTAGTCTCTGTTCTCCTTGCAGCAGTTGCATTGATATTGGGAGGTTGCTTCCGTACAGTACGAGATGCATACAGATCAATTAATTGGGAAAGTGTGATACTGTTTGCAGGAATGATGCCCTTGGCAACTGCTATGCAAAAAACAGGCACTTCTGCATTAGTGACTGAAAGTGTAGTTGGTAGTCTAGGTTCTTATGGCCCATACGCGGTTTTAGCAGGAATTTTGCTTGCAACTTCAATTGTAACAATGTTTATTAGTAATACTGCTACTGCAGTGCTATTTGCTCCTATTGCTTTACATGCTGCATTTTCAATGAATGTAAGTCCTTACCCCTTTCTGATAGGAGTTGCAGTAGCTGCTAGTATGTGTTTGGCAAGTCCTTTTTCTACCCCGCCCAATGCTATGGTTATGTCGGCTGGAAGATATAATTTTATGGATTATGTTAAAGTGGGCTTACCGTTGCAGTTAATATATCTGATAGTGATGGTATTTGCACTACCATTATTGTTCCCTTTTTAGTATAACAGAATTAAATATGATTTGTCAATCCTCCATTACAAAACTGTTAGACCCTAT
>DUUR01000328.1 GCA_012841425.1 Bacteroidales bacterium
ATAGGGCAGGGCGAGATATTAACAACTCCTTTGCAGATAGCAAATTTAGGAGCAACAATTGCAAACAGAGGCTACTACCACACCCCCCATGTAGTTAGTGAAGTTAAGAATGGACAATTAGACCCCTCGTTAACTAAAAGGCACGACACAGGAATTAGTCGCCAATTTTTTGAATTAACTGTCGAGGGTATGGCAGACGCTGTAACCATTGGTACCTGTAGGGGTATAAACCTTGAGCCATTTGTTGAGGTGTGCGGAAAAACTGGTACTGCCGAGAACCCTCATGGCGACTCTCACTCTATATTTATGGGATTTGCTCCTAAAGACAACCCCGAGGTGGCTATTGCTGTTGTGGTAGAGAACGGACGCTATGGAGCAACCAATGCTGTACCTATAGCTCGATTAATGCTTCAGAAATACTTCAGAGGCGAGATTCCCGAAAGCGATAAATGGCTTGAGCAAACAATTATGACTCGCGAAATACTTCCTTACGTATACACCAGAAATATACCTTCAGGAAGTATCTAAAAATTATAATCAACATATAATATATGGTCAGTAATACAAATAACGAATTAACAGAAAAGGGTAGGGTTGATAGGCCAACGCTAATTCTTTATCTTGTGTTTGTATTAGTCGGCTGGTTCAATATATACGCAGCCAGCTTCGATCTTGAGAATGCAACGGGCATGTTCGACCTATCAACACGGGCCGGTTCGCAGTTGATATGGATTGGCACATCGCTACTACTTGCCTTTGCGCTCATAAAAATTGAAGTCAGCTTTTACGAAACATATGCCTTCCTGTTTTACTTAATAGGCATTGTACTACTAATTATCACACTCATTTTTGCAAAAGAAATAAATGGATCTAGGTCTTGGTTGATATTGGGGCCGGTGCGACTGCAACCTGCCGAGTTCATGAAGTTTATCATTGCTCTTTCGTTGGCTAAAGTGTTTGATGTTTATGATTTTAAACTGATGGAAAGGAAGAATTTGCTACTTGTAACGTCAATAATTCTTCTGCCGGTTCTACTGGTTATCTTTCAGAGCGAAACTGGCACAGCACTTGTTTATCTGAGCTTTATTTTAGTACTTTATAGAGAGGGCTTGCCCGGTGGGGTGTTATTTATGGGTATAGCTGCAATTGCATACTTCATTCTTGGTATAAGGTTTTCAGAAACTCAAATTGGTTCACTCTCAACCGGAGAGATTATTTCAATAGTACTAATCATAATATTTACTTCGGGTCTAGTATGGAGTTACCAAAAACGCAAAAAGACCAGTTTCTATATCCTCCTCTTTTCAGCTGCTATAGCCCTTATTGCATATATTATTTCATTGTTAAATGTACAGGTCGATTGGGGCATAGTGGCACTTATAGCCCTCTCTGTAACTGCATTATATTTAATCTATCTTTTCTTAAGATACAGAGTAACATCCTATCTCTATATATTGTTATTTCTGGTAGGCTCATTCGCTTTTCTCGAATCGACCGAATATGTGTTTAACGAAGTGCTTCAGCATCACCAGCAAATGAGAATAAAAGTAACCCTTGGCATGGAGCAAGATTTAAGCGGTGCGGGTTACCATGTTGGTCAGTCCAAAATTGCAATTGGCTCAGGTGGATTAAGCGGAAAGGGATATCTAAATGGCACTCAAACCAAACTTAAATATGTGCCCGAGCAGGATACTGACTTCATCTTCTGCACCATTGGCGAGGAGCATGGTTTCATCGG
>DUUR01000329.1 GCA_012841425.1 Bacteroidales bacterium
AACAGTACTCAGAAACAAAACACGAAACCACTACGGTTGCTTCTAAGCCAAAATCATGGTTAATAGAATCACTTTTAGTTACACTCCTCCCATTCGTTTTTTGTGGTAGCTTTTTAAGCCTAATAGGAATTATTGCCATTGTATACGCTACACAAGTAGATTCGCATTTTGCCAGAGGTGATTACAGGGCCTCAGAAGAAGCATCGCTTTCGGCAGGTAGATGGACAAAAATAACACTGTGGGTATTAATAGCATGGATAGCTCTAATAGTTATAGCAGTTGTAGTATTCTTTGGCCTGCTTGGCTTAAGTTTATCTGGTGTAACCGATTTAATTGACATGTAGCACTAAAATTCAGTCATCATAATTATTATTTTTATTTTAAATTAGAACTTATAATGGAAGATCCATACGGAAACAACAGTCATACTTCAGACGATAATAACAATTCAGATAATTCTGTTAATTACAGTACAATTCCGCCTGTAACACCAGTGCCCCCTACACCTAGTAGTTATATATCACAAGAAAATGAAATTCCTCCATTAAAGCCTTCAAGCTGGCTGTGGCAGTCAATTGTTGCAACGGTTCTGTGCTGTTTGCCTTTTGGAGTGGTGGGAATTGTGTATGCTGCACGAGTAGATTCACTCTATTACAATAGGAGGTATGATGAGGCTGAGGCTTCTTCCAGAAAAGCAAAAACATGGACACTAGTTTCGGTAGTAGTCGGGCTAGTTTATTTAGTTTTCTGGATAGTAGCAATGGCAACTGGCAATATGCCAAGTTACCTAGAAAATATTATAGAGAATAACGCAAGTGGTTATAATTTTTAATACTTACTTTGAGTAAAGGATATAAAATTGGTTTAGGTGCTGCTATAATCGTAATGCTTATAGCAGCACTATATATATTCTACATTATCGACCCAGAGACACACTCTCTATTTCCTAAATGCCCTTTTTTATTGGCTACAGGCTTAGAGTGCCCAGGATGTGGATCACAAAGGGCAATTCATCAATTGTTGCACCTTAATTTAATAGCTGCACTCAGATATAATGCATTTATGGTTCTTGTGTTACCCTATATCTTTCTAGGGGTATATCTGCAATATCTAGGAGGAAAGATCCGTCATCCCAAGCTAGAAAAGCTTTTTTTTGGCAGATGGTCTGCGCTAATTGTTTTAATTCTCGTAATTGTATACTGGATTGTGCGAAATCTCTTCTAAACAAACAAAGACTTACCTCCAACAATACTCTCACTTAGTTATTACCTTGTTCGTATAATGCTCGGTTATAAACGAGCGATATACGAGCAAAGACCGAGTAAAGTCCGAGCAAAGTGTGGAGTAAGTGCGGTTAATTTAATATTTTACTTATAGTTTTTCTTTTAGAAAACGACCAGTATGTGATTCGCTACACATTGCAATTTGCTCGGGAGTACCCTCGCAAACAATATAACCTCCAGCTTTTCCTCCCTCCGGGCCAATATCAATTATATGATCGGCACATTTTATTACATCCATATTGTGTTCAATTATTATTATGGTGTGCCCACGCTCGATAAGCGAGTTAAATGCTTTTAGTAATGTCTTAATGTCATGAAAATGAAGACCAGTAGTTGGTTCATCAAAAATAAATATGGTTGGTTTGGCTTTCTCTTCACCTAGGTTGAAAGCCAATTTTACACGTTGGTTTTCTCCGCCAGATAGGGTAGAGGAGGGTTGGCCAAGTTTTATATATCCCAACCCTACATCTTGCAGGGGTTGTATTTTTTTTGCTATCTTCTTTTCTGTATTTCCTTTCCTGGATCCGAAAAACTCAATTGCCTCTGTCACGGTCATTTCAAGTATGTCATGAATATTTTTTCCATCATACTCAACCTCAAGCACCTCTGGTGAGAATCGCTTGCCATGACACGATTCGCACTCTAGTTTAATATCTGCCATAAATTGCATCTCTATGGTAATGGTGCCATCGCCCTTGCACTCTTCGCATCTGCCCCCCTCAACGTTAAACGAAAAGTATGCAGGTGTAAAATTTAACTGCTTTGATAATGGTCTATCGGCATAGAGCTTTCTTATTTCATCATATGCCTTAAGATATGTAACAGGGTTAGAGCGTGATGATTTGCCAAGTGGGTTTTGATCAACAAACTCAATTGCTTCCACTAGATTGATATCACCAGATATTCCATTAAATTCGGCCCTCTCTAACGCTGTGCCCTTGTATTTGTGTTGTAATGCATTGTAGAAAATACCGTTTACCAAAGATGATTTACCAGAGCCACTAACACCAGTTACCACCGTCATTATATTCAAAGGAAATTTAACATCAATGTTTTTTAGATTGTTATGTCTTGCCCCCTTTACTTCAATATAATTGTTCCATTTACGCCTAGTCTCAGGCACTTCAATCTGCTCCTCGCCTACTAGGTATTTAACCGTATAGCTATTGCTCTTTTTCTCCAGCTCCGACACAACGCCTTGGTACATTACCTCACCTCCTAATCTTCCAGCTTTGGGTCCAATATCAATTATATAGTCTGCAGCTCTTATAATTTCTTCGTCATGCTCTACAACTACAACTGTGTTTCCAATATTTTTAAGCTCTTTAAGAACTTGAATTAGTAGGTTGGTATCGCGTGAATGGAGACCTATACTTGGTTCATCTAGTATATATAAAGAGCCCACTAGGCTGCTCCCGAGAGAGGAAACGAGGTTGATGCGCTGGCTTTCTCCCCCCGATAATGTGTTTGATAGTCTATTAAGAGTTAGGTAGCTCAACCCCACATCGAGCAAGAATTGGAGCCTACTGTAAATCTCAACTAGCAGTCTCTTTGCAATAGCGGTTTCTGTTTCGTCTAGTTTGATGCTATGAAAAAAATCTCTAAGTTCTGATATTGGCAAAACCACCAACTCTGTTATTGATTTGCCAGCAACCTTTACGTACAGTGCTTCTGGCTTAAGACGTGCGCCTTTACACAATGTGCAATCTGTCTTACCTCTGTATCGCGACAACATTACCCTGTTTTGTATCTTGTAAAGATTCTTTTCGAGCATCTCAAAGAAATTGTTGATGCCATATATTTCAAGCTCAGGCCTGCCGTTCCAGAGTATGTCTTTTTCTTCTTCGCTTAAGTCATAATAGGCACGATGTATAGGGAAATCTACTTTATATGCATTGTTCACAAAGTATTGCCTCCATTCACTCATCTTTTCGCCTTTCCAGCACTTCACACACTCTTCTTGCACAGAAAGACTTTTGTCGGGAATTACCAAATTCTCATCAATGCCAACTATCTTGCCAAAACCCTCGCATTTGGGGCATGCACCTGCAGGGCTATTGAAGTTGAACATCATTTCACTGGGCTCTTCAAAGATTATACCGTCTGCCTCAAATCTGTTTGAAAATGTAAACGATTCTATTCCGTTTTCACCCCAAAACCTTATTATGCATTCACCATCACCCTCGTGAAATGCCGTTTCTACAGAATCTGATAATCTATTTACAGCCGATTTATCAGAAGAGCACGAGAGGCGATCTATGACAAGTAGAACCTCCTCATCAGAAGGTAGCTCATCTTGTTCTAAAAGTTCATCAATTCTATAAAACTGTTCACCAACGTCAACACGTGTAAAGCCTTCTTTTAGAAGGATCTCAAGCTGTTCTCTTAGGTTCCTGTTGTTGCGCAGTTGAATATGAGAAAGTACTGCTAGGCGTGTTCCTTCTCTATACTCATTCATTTTATCAATTACATCTTTTACGTAATGGCGCTTTACTTCAACTCCCGAAACTGGAGATATTGTTTTTCCTATTCTAGCATAAAGTAATCTCAGATACTCATAAATCTCGGTAGATGTGCCCACTGTAGAGCGTGGATTGCGAGATGTGGTTTTCTGCTCAATAGCAATTGCCGGTGGTATACCTTTTATGTAATCTGCCTCGGGCTTATTCATTCTGCCTAAGAACTGGCGTGCGTATGCCGAAAGGCTTTCAACATATCTACGCTGACCTTCGGCATATAGTGTGTCAAATGCTAAAGATGATTTTCCTGAGCCCGAAAGCCCAGTTATAACAGTAAAAGTATTTCGGGGGATGCTCACATCAATATTTTTTAAATTATTGACACGAGCACCTTTTATTTCTATCAGCTTGTGATTGCTCATAACTTAAACATATCTTTTGGTAAAATGTAACTTGCAAAGATAATCACTTTACACTCTCTAAAAAAGGGTGATGCTGTCAATTAAATCAAAATATTTTATATATTTTTGTTCTTAAAT
>DUUR01000330.1 GCA_012841425.1 Bacteroidales bacterium
GAAGTGCCCCATGCTCACATTCATCTTGTGCCTATACAAAATGAAGGAGATTTGAATCTTTCTAATCCAAAATTAAAATTAACAAGCGATGAGTTTAATGAAATTGCCGATAAGATACAAAAGGCATTTCTTTAAAATCCTCACAGCAAGATATTAAATAATAACGATGTTTTCATTAATTTGAGTCATCGTTTTTTTATGCCTTAAATCTACCCTGTTTTTTTAAATATTTAGTCATTCCTTCAATAATACTATGCATAGACTTCGTGATTAATTGTTGCATTTTATCGCTCTACAATGTCTGCGTCTTCACAATCTTTAGTCCATATTTTTACAATACTTAGTCCGTATCTTGTCCAGAGCCTCCTCGAAATTTTCGAGGAGGCTCTGGACAAGATACGGAGATGGTAGCCGTTTGGTTGGGAGTAAATGCGTTGGATTATATGTTATACCTTGCGTGTGCGAATACCTCTGATCATATGGTTTTTGCCTTTCTCCAAAATAAGATCGGCGCGAAACCGTGTGGGCAAAATATTTTGCTGCAGGTTGGGTAGGTTTATCTCATCCCACACCTGATTGGCAAAGCTTAATATCTTTTCTTCTGAGTAAGATGCATATTGATGAAAATATGACTCGGGGTTGCTGAAAGCTGTTTTTTGTAATTTTATGAATCGATCTATGTACCATTGCCTAAGGTCTTTCTCGCTTGCATCAACATAAATAGAATAATCGAAAAAATCGGATACAAAAACACGTCGTCTGGCCTTTAGTGCATTAGAGACCTGTAATACGTTTATACCTTCTACAATGAGAATATCGGGGCGATTGAATTTATGAACCTCTTCTTTTATAACATCGTAATATAGATGTGAGTAAACTGGTACTTCAAGATTTTCGCGACCCGACTTAACAGCGGAAAGGAACGAAAGTAGTTTTTTTGCATCGTAGCTTTCGGGAAATCCTTTTTTGTTTAGTATACCTCTATTTTCGAGCTCGTTGTTTGGATAGAGGAAGCCATCGGTAGTGATTAGTTCTACTTTTAAATTGCCGGGGGTGAGCGATAATAACTTCTGTAGTACTCGCGCCGTCGTGCTCTTGCCTGCTGCAACGCTACCAGCTATACCAATAATGTAGGGTATGGTGGTACTTTTGTTTTCAAAAAACTGATCTAGCTCGTTGTGTAAATTTCGATAATGTGTAATATAAATTTGCAGGAGGCTAATCATGGGGATATATATATCCTCTACTTCGCGTTCTGTGAGTGGTTCGTTTAAAGCATGCAGGGTTGTTAGATCGATGTCAGAAATTGGGAACATTGGGTGTTCTTCGAGCATTTTCCACTCGTCGCGTGTGAATGCTCTAAAAGGTGAATAGGTTACGCCGTAAACTTTATTCATATGATTGTAGATTATTAATCCACAAATGTAAGGTTTTTTTATAAAAAAACCGGCAAACATTTGCTCACCGGTTTTTTAGGAATATATATAATTGTATTAAATCATATCGAAGCTGCGTTTCACAAAATTACTTAGTGCTTCACCTTTTAGCATTCCGTTAGAAAGCAGTGCTAGATCTACAATATGTTTAAGCTTACCGCTGGAGGTTGTTTCGCTAAGTAAAGCTTCTTTATCTTTTTCTTTACTTGCTTCTATGAGTTCATTTATGAGGGGATGCTGCACATTAAGAACCACCTGATAGGTGTCGGGCATCTCGCCATAAAAAGCCATCTGCTGTTGCATTGCGGCCATCTCTTTCATGCGGCGCGAGAACTCGTTTTGAGTAATTTGAATAGGTTTTGAGTTTTCGCCTAGCGACTTGAAGTCTACGCCAAACTCGGTCTTTTCAATAACTGGCATTTGAGCTTTAACAGTTTCTGTAAGCGATTCTTTTTGCTCCTCGGTGAGCTCAACCTCTTTAATATCCTCTTTTTGTATTATATGGTCAATTATGTCGCTGTCAACTCTCACAAAGCGAGTTTTTTCTAGCTTCTGCTCAAGCAGTCCCACCCAATGAACATCTAGCTGTCCATCAAGTTGCAATACGTCGTAGCCCTTCTCTTTAGCTGCTTCGATGTGCGAATATTGCTCTTGTGT
Source organism: Bacteroidales bacterium (assembly GCA_012841425.1). Taxonomy (GTDB): domain Bacteria; phylum Bacteroidota; class Bacteroidia; order Bacteroidales; family Dysgonomonadaceae; genus Proteiniphilum. Next base: position 2,094 of record DUUR01000330.1, read on the forward strand.
GTTGCTGCAATAGAGGTATATTATATCGCCATTTTTATCGGTCTGACTGCTCTCTACCAGTGTTTTGTACTCGTCGAATGTGAAGGATTTGCCATCAACATTTTTAAGTAGTGAAAATTTAGAAGCGCGGTCGTTAAACCTCTCTTCTGTGAGCATTCCGTACTGCACAAACATTTTGAGGCTATCCCATTTTTCTTCAAACTGAGTGCGATCTTTCTTAAACAGTTCTTCGAGCTTATCGGCAACCTTTTTTGTTATGTGGTTGGATATTTTTTTTACGTTATTATCGCTTTGTAAATATGAGCGAGATACGTTAAGCGGAATATCGGGTGAATCTATTACACCATGCAGCAGGGTAAGAAACTCGGGTACAATGCCCTCAACAGAATCGGTTACGAATACTTGATTGCTGTATAGTTGGATTTTGTTGCGCTGAAGATCGATGTTGCTCTTCACCTTAGGGAAATATAGCACCCCAGTGAGGTTAAATGGGTAGTCTACATTTAGGTGAATCCAAAACATTGGCTCTTCGGTGATCGACATTGGATATAAATCGCGATAGAAATTGAGATAATCCTCATCTTTAAGAGCCGATGGCTGACGACGCCATAGTGGATTAACATCATTGATTACATTATCCTCGTCGGTATCAACATACTTATCTTCTTTCCATTCTTGTTTTTTGCCAAATACAATTGGAACAGGAAGAAATTTACAATATTTATTTAATAGAGACTCTACTCTCCCCTTATCGAGATATTCGCTATACTCATCATCTATATGAAGTACAATGTCGGTGCCCCTGCTCTCTTTCTCTACAGTCTCCATGGTAAATTCGGGAGAGCCGTCGCAGGTCCATTTTACAGCTGGCTCGTCTTTATATGACTTAGAAATAATCTCAACCTGTTTTGAAACCATGAATGAAGAGTAGAATCCTAATCCGAAATGACCAATAATAGCATTTGCATCATCTTTATATTTATCGAGAAACTCATTTGCCGATGATAGTGCAATTTGATTGATGTATTTATCAACTTCTTCTGCCGACATGCCAATGCCACGGTCGGATATTGTGAGTGTCTTATTATCCTTGTCGATAGCAACATGCACCGATAGATTTCCTAGCTCGCCCTTGAACTCGCCTCTATCTGATAATGTTTTTATTTTTTGTGTTGCATCAACTGCATTAGAAACTATCTCGCGCAAGAATATCTCTTGATCGCTATAAAGAAATTTTTTGATAATGGGGAAAATGTTGTCGGTGGTAACCCCGATTTGACCTTTTTGTACCATATATACTGATTTTAAACTTTAAATTTATCTAATATAGTATAAGCAAATAGTATGCCAATATAGTATGTTAACTATACAGGAAGCCCAATATTGCATTAATGCTATTAAAATAAATAATGAGTGAAAGTTGCAAACTAGAATGAAGCTTAAGGCGTTATCAATTTTATATATTGGGTATAAATACCCCAATTATATCCTTTTTTCTCTATTTAAAACTCTGATAATCAATGGTGAATGTGTTTTTGCTTGCTTCTTAACAATAATTAATTAAAATTGACTACTAAAACATTGTTTGTTTGAGAATTTATAGTTTATATTTGTCAGACACAATCATTTTAAAAGTCAAAGCTTATGAAAACAAAAAGTGCATTCGAAAAACAGTTGCTAAGTTTGCAAGACAATATGTTTAATTTCGCACTGACGCTAACAGCTGACAGAGAAGAGGCTAAGGATTTGCTACAAGAGACTACTCTTCGAGTATTGGACAATAGAGAAAAATATTATGAAAATGTAAATTTTAAAGGTTGGGTTTTCACAATCATGCATAATATTTTCGTGAATAATTATCGCAAAATTGTTAGAAGTCAAACCATTATAGATAAAACAGAGAATCTTTATCATCTAAACCTACCACAGGATTCTGGTTTTGATACCCCCGACGGTGCATATACTATTAAAGAGATTA
>DUUR01000331.1 GCA_012841425.1 Bacteroidales bacterium
CTGATTTCAAACTCACCGAATGGATACCCTACACCGAAGAAGAAATGGAAAAAGATGAAAGCAAAAAATTAATCGGTGGTTATTTAAAGACCTATACATATCAAGAAGCCTGCAAAAATTGGTGGAACGGAATGGACGATGAAAACAAAGCTATCATTTGTTCAATGCCTAATTTTGATGCCAATGTTTTTAAAGAAATTACGGGGATCGAGGTAAAAATATGTGGATAAGAAGCCAAGATAAAGAAGTCTTAACAAATGGCGATATAATTTATTATTGCCACAAATATGGAATGTATACCGAAATTAGATGCGGCAAAGCCGGAATTAGTGACGATTATGACCTAGTTTTAGCCGCATATTCAACCAAAGAAAAAGCGTTAAAGGTGTTAGATGAGATACAAAAACTCATTTATGATTATCAACTTGGGGGAGTCTTCCAAATGCCACAAGATGATGAGGTAGAAGCATGAAAAAAGTAAAAATTACATTTGAAGAATTACAAAAATGGAAAGCCACCAGATATGATAATCAAGTTATTAAAAACATTTTAGCAAAGCACCTCAATGTTAAGCCAAGCGAAATTGATGATTATGACCAAGTGAATTATGGGTTAACATTTGAGGTATGGTTGGTAGAAGAATACGAGGTGGAATAATGAAATACCAAGAAGCCTTAAATAGCATTGCAAAATACTGTGGTGTAAACAACGGCTCTATGCTTGAAGATGATTTGAAAACTTTACAAAAATTAGTCGATAAAGAAACACCGAAAAAAGTAAAGGTTTGGTCATTTGTCAATGCCAGAGGAAAACACATTGATGTATATTATTGTGGTAGTTGCGATCAATATATAGATAGAATTAAATATGAAAATCATTGTTTTAACTGTGGACAAGCACTAGATTGGAGCGATAAATAATGAGCAAAGATTACTAGTAAGAAAGCCGTATTAAAAATTGGAGAGGTTACAAAAATGGAAGTGAAATACAAGCCAAACAATAGTGAAATAAAATTATATAATGGTGATTGCCTTGAACTGATGAAAGACATACCAGACAAATCGGTTGATATGATATTGTGTGATTTGCCTTATGGGGCAACGGCTTGTAAATGGGATGAGATTATACCGTTTGAGCCACTATGGGAACAGTATAATCGGATAATTAAAGATAATGGAGCTATTGTATTATTAGGTCAGGAACCCTTTTCTAGTTATCTTAGAATGAGCAACATTGAAAATTTTAAGTACGATTGGTATTGGGAGAAGGAGAGGTTGACTAATATAGCTCAAGTTAAAAAGAGAGCTGGAAAAACAATAGAAACGATTAGTGTATTCTATAAGAAGCAATGCACCTACAATCCTCAAATGCAAAAATATGAGGGCAAAAAGAGAACAAATAAGGTTAAGAATGGAAAACTTGGCGAGTTAGTAGATGGTGGAACCAAGAGGGTAAAAGAGTATCAGGATACTGGATGGAGATACCCCACACAAGTATTGAGTTTTCAGAGAGATATCCTAACAAGTAACCTTCATCCTACTCAAAAACCTGTAGCATTATGCGAATATCTTATTAAAACATATACCAATGAAGGTGATATAGTATTAGATAATTGTATGGGCTCAGGAACTACTGGAGTGGCTTGTGTGAACACTAACCGAAACTTCATCGGAATGGAATTAGATGAAACTTATTTTAATATAGCAAAAGAACGAATAGAAAAGGCGCTGGTATAATGAGTATATTTGGTTTAATAGGAGGAACAGTAAATGAAATTGAATGCTAAAGTTATATTAGAATATCAAGAAAAAGTTAAAAGAATTACCCTTACGATAAGTGAGTTTGAAGCCATCGGCAGAGAATTACGCGATAAATATAATTTAACCGACAGAGAAGCCATTGATATTTTAAATGATAGAAACGTTTTGGAAATATTGGCAAAGAGGGAGAAAGAACTCGAACTTTAGCCCTTATTAAAAACTTAATAGAAGCGCAGTAAACTCTGGCATCTTAATCCCAAAATAAAAGTTTTTACACTATATAATATGAAAAATACTAAATATAGATAATCGGAGGTTGAATGAAACTTTATAAAATAACGTTTAAATACAAAGGTCAAAAGAATATATGCGTTAATTTTATTGATGCTAAAACTAAAATCGGTGCAAGAATTAAACTCCGAAAACTGAAGGATAACCCTATTAAAATCTTAAGTGTGGAAAAGATTATATATGTGCTTTATTAAGTTATTTAAAAAACAGGGTAAGCCTAAGAATAACTGGTACAGAGTAACCTCTAGATATGCAAATAAAGCTTTAAATAGTGATATACCCCGGATTTCGTTTATTCAGGCCCCGTCTTTAGAAGAAGCTGTAGAAGCCTTCGCTATGAAAAGAAGCCAAGGTGAAGAACTAGTTAGCATAAGACTAGACAATAGTGTAAATTTTAAAAAATAAAACGCGTACTAGCTATATTATATAATAGTGGCTGAAGAAACATCAAGAAGATATGGTGTGATGGTAGCATCAAAAAAAAGAAATCCCACCAAAAAAAAGAAATCCCACCAAAAAAAGAAATCCCACCAGAAGAAATCCCACCAAAAAAAGAAATCCCACCAGAAGAAATGCCATAGGAAGGCAAGGGTAATGCCTAAAGCCAAATATTCCATTTGTGGCGGGGCAAGCCTATATGACTTGCTTTAGACGGCAAGTTACTCAAGAGGTCAAGAGGGCTGTTTGCTAAACAGTTAGACGTATAAAAGCGTGCATAGGTTCGAATCCTATACTTGCCGCCATTGTTAAAAACAGGGCATCAGTGAAATTCCCAGTATATTCATTTGGTGTATCTTCACCTTAAATGCCTAGTCTCTAGATGAGGATGGAAATAGCAGCCATCACCCAGTGTAGGGTTTTCTTTTACATTGTAGGAGATGCGGGAGTGCTGCCCCGCCACTTCACTATCAGTTATAGCAAAAGCTACACCATAGGTGACTATGGGTCAGAAAGCCAAAGGGACTCCCATAGAGTCAGCCGTGCTGCAGAAAGAAGGAGAAGAAAAAATGAAAAAAAGACAAAACAAAAATGAAAAGCGCTCGTACAAAAGTTTTCTAATAATTCCACTCACCCTGTTATTGCTTTTATCCGCCAGTGTTGGCGTATACGCGTGGTGGGATTCTAGACGTGCAGAGAAAAGCATTGAAGTTGATGTTGGTAAATCTGTAACATTAACTATGAGTGATGCTACGTTAGATATCGCTGCATATGAATTCTTAGTCCCAGAAGGCGCATTATTAGGCCCCGATGACGAAACTGTAATAAATGCTACTTTTAATTTAACTATTGATAAAGAATTAGAGAATGCTGCTACAGTTAATGTTACTTTAATAAACCCAAAGGATGACTTATTTGTATTAGACTATGAACTAAGCGGAGATGGAAAAATAAATAAAAATAACCCTGTTACTTTAACTGTAACCATTAAATTAGTTAATGATGCAGAAGCAATAGATTATAGCACTATTAAAAATTCTACAAAATACATTCAAGTAATAGTTTTTATCGAATAGTCCAAGGTGTCTCTATGACTAAAAAAATAAGCATAATTGCACTGCTATTTATAATAATATTAAATATACTAAATATGCAAGTCTATGCTTATTGGGATACCCGTTACGCTTCAAAAGATATACAAGTACTAATAGGCGACTGGGTATGGGGTACATCACAACCATATATTCCATCTGGGTATGTAATAGATATCTGGGTCGAAGAAAACAATATAAATAGATGGATCCCTCTTGGACAACTATTTTCGTATCAAAACAAACTATACATAAGCATAGATAGAGGTGGATATAACCCTCAATATCATGGGCTTCCTCAAAATGGAAGCAACCAATGGGCTTATGTCTCAATAGAATTAGAATGGATGCCTAATACAAATTATCGGCCAAATTCAGTTGTTATTAGAAGCGGAAGATATTTTATTGCCAATCCCGCCTATAATGACGTTGATTGGTTTGTTGGAGATCCTTTAAACTCAAATAATAAGCCTTGGTCAGAGTGGCGAGAAATTCAACCACTACCAGACTCATACTTTGGATTTTTAGAAAATTATCCAACACTTAGGGATTATCGTGCAAACATAGAAGATGTAGTTTTTATTGTGTAGGTATTAAAGCTACCCTTTGTTAAGCGACTTTTGTTAAAAACTAGTTGATTAAATTGACAAATTAATGTTGTTTGGCATAGTAGGAGTAACAAATAAAGTCGGTATAGAGACTTAAAACCTATACCATTGGTGCAAGTATGACAACAAACTATCAACAACTTAAAACAATGTACTTTCAACGTAAAAATCATAAATTACATGAACGGAAAGGGTTTTGCGATTGGTGCTTAACACTACCCTATTTCGCAGAATTTATAGGTACCCAAAATGAAAATATTAATAGCAGGCAGCAGGAATATACCGAGCGAAGAATATGAAGACATAGAGAGAGACATGAGAGAGGCTCTTCTTAAACTTAAGGAAAAACACGAAGAGGTTATTCTTATAAGTGGAGCGGCCAGGGGAATAGACAGTTTGGCAGCAGAGGTGGCTCAAGGGTTGGGAATAAAAGTTGATTTTTATCCTGCTCAATGGTCGGTATACGGGAGATGCGCCGGTATGATACGTAACAGGACAATGGTAGAAAAATGTGATTTAGCTCTTATCTATTGGGATGGCAGTTCTCCGGGAACTGCGAATACAATAGAACAGTTGAAAGCAAAAAACAAAAAGTTTTTTATTTATTACATGGGCTAAAAATAGGATTGTTCTAAAATTTGCTTTAAAACTAGCGTAGAGATAGCTAATGCGTTTATAAAGGAAATGGGTTGGCTTACCCTAGTTAGTGACGTTTAGCCAACGAACAAACTATGCCTTTATAAACGCATATTGCGCTTAATATAATAAAATTAAAAAAACTGCAACGCCTCTGGTTATCCAAGCGTACCAGCGCAGACACCTTCATTCTAAGTACTGAGAATGAAGCCGTAAAATGGTAATTCATAACCGAATTACAGGCGGCATTAGCTCATCTACGTTCGTAGAAGGAGCTACTTTATACGTTATGCGTATAATGCACAGATTGGGCTAGAAACTTTTGAAGCCTAGCCTCTCCCCTTCTAATGCGTTAGAGGGGACAGTCGGTATAGAGACTTAAAACCTATACCATTGGTGTAAG
>DUUR01000332.1 GCA_012841425.1 Bacteroidales bacterium
TGAATATTTGGCAATTCAAGTCCGTATCCTTTCTTTTTATCCTCCGCTTTAAGCAAGAATGCAAAAATAAGTGCTAGAACGCCAAAGCCAGCAAATATCATCATTGGTAATGTGTAATCGTATGTGTTTACCGTCATGCCATCTCTAATGGTCTGCCCAGTAATACAAAACTTCTCAAGCACCCATCCAATAAGTAATGGCACACCCATCAATCCCCAGTTTTGCACCCAGAATATAAGAGAATAAGCAGTGCCCAATCTCTTCTCAGGAATAATTTTTGGAACCGAAGGCCACATTGCCGAGGGCACAAGAGAAAAGGCAATACCAAGCACCACAACCAACACCATTGCAGTAATCCAACTGTTTAATCCAGGGATTGAGAATAGTCCGTGCACCAATATAAGTAAAATAGAACCTATAATCATTATAGTTGCGCCCTTACCCTTCTTGTCGTATATACCTCCAAACAGCGGTGTTAGTAGGATATTACCAAAAGGCAAAAGCATAGGAATCATGCCGGCAACATTTTGATCTACACCAAACTTATTAACCATAAGGTCGGTTGCATACTTTAAGAAAGGGAATACGGCTGAGTAAAACAGTACACATAAAATTGCAATGTACCACCAACCCTTGTTATTTAGTATTTTACCAATATCAGATAGTTTAAAGTCCTCTTCTTCATCAGCTTCATTTAACTCATTTGCTGAAGCTTCAGATTTATCTAGCTTTATATCCATCAAGTTGTAAACAATAAATACAATCAGACCAATACAAAGGGCTATTAAAGCAACTAAAAGTGGACGCGAAACATCAATAATGCCGGTTGCACGAGCAATTGGAACAGAAAACCCAAGTGCAATTGCAGTACCAATTCTTGCCATTGCCACCTGCATACCCATTGCTGTTGCAAGTTCCTTACCCTTAAACCACTTTACAATAATTTTTGATACAGTAATACCAGCCACTTCAACACCAACGGCAAATATTGCAAAACCAATACAAGCCCAAAAAAGCTGAGCGTTTAGTCCCAGTATCACACTACCACTTAATGTGGTTGATGCAACTGCCCAATATTTTATTGCAGTACCCACCACCATAAACACTGTAGCACCAAAGCCAGTAATTCTAATTCCAAGCTTATCGAGGATAATTCCACCAAAAATAAGCATAAACAAGAATACGTTAAACCAGCCGTACGAACTGGTGTAAGTGCCATAATCTGCACGTGTCCATCCGAGCTGACTCTCAAGCATTCCTGCGAGAGGCGACATAACATCAGATAAAAAATATCCGCACATCATTGTAAACGATACAATAAAAAGTGCGGTCCACCTTGCCGCTGCAGAATCTCTGAGCGATCTCTTAATTGTTGCTACCATCTATTTCTATTTTTCAGTTTTATATATTTTCTGTTTTTTTGAAACTTTCAAAGATAATATCAAATAAGCAATTTAACTAGCTAACTGATTGCAAAAACTACTGTTAATTAACACAATGTCACAATTTATTATCTATATCTTTCTCAATCATATCACATTTAGCAATCAGTTCAACCTTAAAATCACTATCTTTAACAAGTGAAAGGTTGGCCCGAACATTAACAATTGCCCCCTTTGTAGCTGTATTACAAATCATTAAACTCACTTTGCTATCGGCAGCCAGACTACCACCAACAATGTTTGTAATTTCGGATATAAGGCTAAAAACCTTATGACACTTCTCGGCTACTTCCATTTGCACTAGCGTTGCAGCTCTTAAAGCATTCTCAATTTCCATATTACGAATATCAATCTCATCATCTGTGCCTTTTGGTATACTATAAGAATCTAGTACAATTTGATAAGCTTCTGCATCTCTATCAATATCATCAATAAGAAGTATTCTGAAGTTCTCCAATTCAACAGCAAGCTCTCTCATTCGCTCATCTACCATTGCATATTTAGCCTTACCAAATGTAAGTTTAGCAACCATCTCGGCAAGAGCCGCAGCGAGTGTAGCACACAAAGCCAAACTACTTCCACCAGCTGGCATAGCCTTATTAGAAGCTGTTTTATCTATAAATTGTTTAATTGTTAAGTCTTGCAGTTTCATATGAAATTATATTTTAAATTTTCCTTCTCCATTCTCTCAGTCCAAGTATTGCAAGAACTAGAAAAACCGTATACTGGATAGATGTAAAATATAGCCCCTGAGAAGCAAAAATTGGAATTGAAACAATATTACCAATAATCCAAAATATCCAGTTCTCTACCTTCTTCACAGCCATTAAAATAGTGGCAACCAAGAAGAAGGAGGTATTAAAAGAGTCAATCCATGGCAGAAAAGAGTCTAAATATTCAATATCACCTCTGTTTACCCATCTTAGTAGAAAGAATGCAGCAACATAAATAAATGCTACCGATATCCAAGATATTATATTTTGCTTTTTAGTGTTTCGGGTAATTTGCAGTTTCTCATCATCATTGCCGGATCTTGACCACATATACCAACCAAAAATATTAGAAGCTAGGTAAACTATGTTTATCCCTGCATTTGCAAAAAGTTGTGATACAAAACAGATATAAACATATATCGATACGTTTGCAATGCCGAACGGAAAAACAAGTATATTTTCTTTCCTAGCATACCATACACTTAAAATTCCAAATACAACGGCAATAATTTCAATCCAGTTCAAAACAGTTAGATTTTAGAAATGATAATTTCATAATTACAAACAGGATATTTATTCAAATTGTTTAGGTTGCAAAAACTATAGCTTCTCCCATTGTTTAGGATATTAACACTATTGTTGCTCCTAAAGTTTTAGATTGCAATCACCATAGTTACTCAAATAGTTTGGAGTTCTATACAATGACTACTCCAGAAGCTTAGCCTCTAAAACCTGATTAATTGAGAAGTTTTCGATGCCTAGATAATAAGCAGCAGATTCTGCAAGGGCAGCCATCGGAACAAGTCCTATCACTTCCGATCCAATAATGGTTACTCCATAGCGCATAGCCTCCATTCGCACCATTTCGTGCACACTATAAAGAGATGTTTTAGTGTAATCGGTTAAATTCATAGACACCTGTGCAATACCTCGCTTTTTTAGTTCAATTCCAATAGCCTTGCAATATCGCAAGCCACCACTGCTATGTCGCACTTTTTTGGCAATTGCATTTGCAATCTCAACGTTGTTTGTGCTAAGGTTAATATTATAAGCAATTAGAGGTTTGCGAGCACCAATAGCAACAGCACCAGCAGTTGGGTGAGGATATTTAGGTCCAAAGTCAGCTCTCCATTCTCGCCTTTTCATTTTTTTAGCTAAACCTTCAAACTCTCCCCTACGCACATCAGCCAAATTCTCTCTATGCTTACTAGTTGCAGATGCTTCATACAAGAAAACAGGAAGTTTAAATTTTTCTGCTACCTCCATACCAACCTCTTTTGAGAGAGCTATTGCCTCATCCATAGTAACATTATTAATAGGAATAAATGGCACAACATCCACTGCCCCCATGCGCGGATGCTCACCACTTTGCTTTGTGAGATCTATCAGCTTAACAGCTGTACCAATAGCTTCAATCATTGCATTTTTCATGGCTTCTAGTTCACCCACAACAGTAATTACCGAACGATTATGATCTGCATCGCTACTATAATCCAGCAGCTTTACACCTGGTTTTGCCCTAAAACAATCAACAATTTTCTCAATTTTCTTTCTGTTGCGGCCTTCACTAAAATTAGGGACACACTCAATAATCTTATTCATAAATAAATGCTTTACAATCAACAATGATCTGCCTCGTACATAAAATCAGAAGCAGATTCAATTAGAATGCAATTTACTAATAAAATTGAATGTAGATATAGCTATCGCTCCGTTTCGCGCAAAAGATCTTTCACATCAAGCGTATTAGTGTACATGTTAAGTGATCCATCCTCCTCTACTGGCCACTCATTCTTTGGTTTATCCCAATACAGCTCCACACCATTCCCATCTGGATCGTTAAGGTATATTGCTTCTGATACACCATGATCACTAGCACCTGTAAGTGGATACCCCGACTCAAGCAAACGCTTAAGAATAAGAGCAAGATCCTTTCTGGTAGGATAAGCAATTGCAGTATGATATAGCCCTACAGTATTTACAGGTGCATTTGGTAATCCCTGCGAATGCCATGTGTTAAGTCCAATATGATGATGATACCCCCCTGCCGATAAAAATGCAGCCTGCTTACCATACATCATTGTTACCTCAAAACCCAATAGTTCGTGATAAAAAGAGAGTGCTCTATTCAAGTCTGAGACCTTTAGATGCACATGTCCAATACTCACTTTACTAGGGATGTTATATTCGCTCATTTGTCTACTTTTTTAATAATGTTATTATAATTTATTTGAATAGGTATATAACAGTTGGAGTAAGTATTCGTTCAAAGTGCTTTTTTAACCACTTATTACAATCCATATAAACCCATAATAATTCAAATTGAACAAAAGACTGTTCTATTGGTTTATCAAGCTCAATATAAACTACAAAATGCAAAATATAAAGTTATCAATACTAGATTTATGTTACCTAACTGAGAATGATAAATCGGCAGGTGATGTATTACATAATTCTACCAAAACGGCACAGCTGGCCGAGGAGCTTGGATATACCCGCTATTGGTTTGCCGAGCATCACAACTCTGGATCGCTTATGAGTATGTTCCCCGAGATTATGATGGCACACGTGGCTTCTAAAACCAATAGAATAAAAGTGGGCAGTGGCGGTGTAATGCTTCCCAATCATAGTTCTTTGAGCGTTGCAGAACGGTTTTCTATGCTCGAAGCACTTCATCCGGGCAGAATAGACTTGGGACTAGGCAGAGCACCTGGAACCGATGGTAGAACAGCATTTGCACTTCGCAGATCTTTTGAGATTCTCAGAGAAGATACTTTCCCCGAACAATTAGATGATCTTTTACATTATTTTGGTCATGATTTTCCAGAAAATCATCAGTTCGAAAATATTACAGCCAATCCCGACCCATCACTCACTCCCGATATTTATATGCTTGGTTCTAGTAGTGGGGGCGTTAAGTTTGCTTTGGATAAAGGACTTGGATTTGTATTTGCAGCACAAATTAATGCGGATATGGCTATTCCTGTACTGAAATTCTACAGAGAAA
>DUUR01000333.1 GCA_012841425.1 Bacteroidales bacterium
ACCTATTAAGCAAGTTCAGAGCAGGAGGTGAGAAGTCGCTTTCGGCATCACATATTAATAATTATATCGACTGCCCCCTTAAGTTTTACTTCACTGCCCTCGAGAATCTTTCGGAAGAGTCAGATGTACAGGAGTCGGTTGAAGCTGATGTATTTGGCACAATCTTTCATAGGTTGATGGAGGTTATTTATAAACGTTTCTACAATATAGATGTTACACCAAATGCTTTAACAGCAATAATAAACAACGACGCATATCTAAATGAAGTGCTGGAGATTGCATTCTCAAAATACTTCTTCAAGGATGAAGGTAAACCTCGCAAATTGCAAGGTCAATATTATCTTATTGGTGAAATTCTCAAGAGTTATGTCAAGCAAACCCTTAAAGTTGATATAAAGTCTACGCCATTCAGATACATTGGTTCTGAATATAGATTCAATACCCCATATAAAGTAAACGAGCAGTTGGCGGTTAACTTCAAAGGGAGTATAGATAGAATAGATAATGTAGGGGACTTTGTTAGGATAATTGATTATAAAACTGGCACGGGTGAAACTAAGTTTAAAGATATTCAACAGTTATTCGATTCAACTAAAGATAAACGTCCATATCAAATATTACAGGTTTTTGTATATGGTCTTTTCTATCTAATCCAGAATCCCGATACTAAGCTTTCTCCAGCAGTATATTATCTACGTTCTATATTCAATGATTTCGATCCAAAAATAACCATGGATAAAGTTCCCGTAAACGATCTCAATAGCTGTTTGCCCGAATTTAAAGATAAGTTTGATGAAGTAGTTGAAGAGATTTTTAATCCTTCCGTGCCGTTCACACAAACGCAGAACAATAAAAACTGTCAGTGGTGCTCATTTAAAGATCTATGTAATAAATAATCTCATTAAAGCTGTTAACAACAAAGTCGGCACCCGCATCCATTAGAGTTTTGGCTTCAAAAGAAGTTGTAATTCCTGCCACTATGCACCCAGCGGCTTTACCCGATATTATGCCATTAATAGAATCCTCAATTACTAAAGTTGTAGATTTATCTGCATCCAAACTCACTAAACCCAGTATATATGGGTCGGGAAAAGGCTTATGTTTTTGAGTATCCTCTTCAGTAATTATAATATCAAAACTGTGAGTATGGTTTAACAGCTCATTAACCTTATTCACTGTAAAAAGCGAAGAAGAAGTAACCAATCCAGTTTTCCACTTTTGTTCTTTTACAAACCTCATAAAGTCGAGGTATCCATCCACATACTGCAAACCTTTCAGTAGATCTTCAAAATACAAGTTCTTGTTTTCAAGCATATCCTCCACTTCATGACTGCTATCCATGTTATTAAAAACAAAGTCGAAGAATGACTCATCCGATCGGCCCACATATTCATTTAAAAAAGATTGAGTATAAGAGATGCCAAATTTCTCTAATGTAAGTCCCATTGCACGAAGGTGTAGTTTCTCTGAGTCGATAACCACACCATCCATATCAAATAAAATTGTGTTAATATTGTTCTTCTGCATGTAAAATGAACGATAAATCTATCTTTTTTGTTCAGTTACTTAAAATCGGTAGGATAAGTTACTTTATATTTAGTAGTCCCGTCTAACAGATGCAACCACGTATCAAACTCTCTTTTGTCTTCTTTAAGCAGAACCACCCTCACACCATTAATTACAGGTTTGGGGGTATATGTAGAAGTCCATCCGCTAAAATGGCCATAAGCAAGTGCAATATCATAATAGTTTACAATATAATCGTTCACATGATCATGTCCCACAAAAGTTCCCATCACATCCTTCATCTCTTTCATCGCCAAAAACATACCAGAGTTCAGTTCCGAAGGGCATTCATCTTCTAGCCTCACACCAAATCTAGTGTTTTTATCATCATCAAAAGCCGTTTTGTATTCAGGAAGAGGAATATGAAAATATGCCAATGCAGGCAGAGGCTTAAAATTGTTTTGAATAGTATAATGCAAGCTCTGCTTCTTATACCAATCAATCTGTTCAGTTGTAATCCAGCCATATCCGCCCACACCGTCTATAGTTGAATATGCACCCGAATCGAAGCAATAAATAAGCGCTGCCACATTCAAATCTTTCTTGCTGTTGTATACCTGAAGAACATCATTTAGCACCCTTCCACCCATATTGTTAAGGCTATTTACATTATATGGAAATGAAGTCACAAGATGAGAAATCTCTTCACGTGTAGCACCATTCTCATGGTCGTGATTGCCAAGAGTAACAGCAAAAGGAATTTCCCTTTCAATTACAAACTTAGTTATATCGCTCCATCCCTCAATAGACCCCGTTACAATATCACCAGAAAATATTACTAAGTCGGGCCTCTCCGCATCCAACATTTTTGGAATTAAGATGAGCGTAGTGTCCGACTTAGGATTCCCTTTAGAGTAGTGCATATCAGTAAATTGTAATATCTTAAACTCCCCTTTTTCGTTGAACGATAACTTCTGAGCATGCAGAAGTGCACTCAAGCTAAAAGCAATTACAACCAATACACCTTTTGCACAACTAAATGTTTTCATAGTAATAATCTGTATTAATCAATCTCATCAATCTCATTAATCTTAAACTGTGTTTATCTACAGAAGTTTGTCTTAATCAGTCAATTACTGCAAATACATTCCTGTAAATTTAGCAAGCAATTCACCATCTTTCTTTAGCGAAAGAGTGTCATTAATTATTGAGTAGTTATTACAATCCTCCAAAGCTTTAAGAAAATCCTGCTCATAGTTCACATCCCTACAAGCCATTCTAGTAGTTACCATTTGTAAGAATTCCAACTTCCCTTTATCGCCATAATCTGATTCCACCTTAAAATATCCCATCAAGTTGTTGCAACCCGTATTACCAAAAACCCTGATGTTATCCTTCGTTAAAGATAAAAACGGTACTTCATTACCACTTTCGGCATTAACTGAAATCTCTTTACCATTCAGCTCAATCAACTTCCAGTTTTTATTAATCAAAACAAAATCCAGATCAATCTTTTCTAGCATGTAAATCTCAGGAGGAAAATTATTCTCAATTCTATTGCCGTCAGCATCAAGCATAAGCAAGTTGTTTTCACCCACTCGGTACCAGTTACCCACACCTTCACCCTCTACAACAAACCTAACCTTGCCACCCGTTTCATCCCATTCAAAAAAACCTTGGTCGTTAAAAGTTGCATTTTTACCCAGATAATTCATAACCATTTTATAGCTATTATCCTCGTTTAGCTGTATTTCAACATCAATACCCTCACAGTCGGCACACGGAATCATTCCCTTATAAACACCCGCCCAGTCCACAGCACTTCTGCTACTATGCTCTGCTATAAACTCTGGCGACATCACAATTCCACTATCTGAATTATTGTTGGCCGAATTGCCAGATTGCTTGCCTGTGTTGCAAGATGCAAAAACCAGTGCAAACATCAATATTAAAATAATCTCTTTTTTCATATACTTTTATTCTTAAAATCCGAAACAGTTATATTCTTAAAGTCCCAAATTTTTAAAACCTCAAACCCTTTAAGCCCCAAATTCTTATACTCATATAATTTCCAATTCTCAAACTCCCATGTTCTTTCATACGAAGATTGTTATTTCTCCAATTTCTCAGTCCTAATTCTTCTATAAATCAGATATACAGATGTTAACAACATAATTAACAGAGCCGCATAAGCAATACCATCAGTTGTTTTAATACTCTGAGGTTCAAAGCGAAACTCCACATTATGTGTCCCTGTCGGAATTGCCAATGCGCGTAATATGTAATTAGCGCGAATCATCACTGCAGGCTCACCATCAATAGAAACTTGCCATCCTTTTGGATAATAAACATCAGAGAAAATAGCAAGCTCATCTTTAATTGCATCAACCTCATAAATTAAGTAGTCCGAATCGTAATCAACTAGTTTTATTGTCGATTGTCTTGCGGGTTGATTTAAGGAAGGTTGGCCTATTTCAGAATGAAGTAGGGTAGGTTGATCTAGAGTAGGTTGATTTTGGATTGATTGATTTGCACTCGATTGATCTGAATGGGGTTGAACTGAAGCGGGTTGGTCTATAACCCCCAAATCAAACCCCTCCAAAACACTCTCAAACTCTTTATGGACAACCGCCTCACTGTTCAAATCGATATTAGTCAATGCAGCAATCTCTTCATCAGCATTATCCACAAAACTAATCCTATCCACAAACCAGGCATTACCCATAGCGTGTGGGTTCTCAACTGGTAGAGTAGAACCATCCTGGGCAGGCATTATAACCCACTTGGTATTGAGCATATTAA
>DUUR01000334.1 GCA_012841425.1 Bacteroidales bacterium
AACATTTGTTTTTGATTACTGGTGCTTTCCTTTATCAGTACAACTAATTTCCCTTTTTCGTCAATAAACGATCCCCCATAGTAGTCTGGATATTTTACTTCATCGGTAGTCATTAATACTTTAGGAGTTAATGCGTCAACTACTTTTAAGTAATCCAGTGCGCCTTGAGTCAGTTCCAACTCTTCCACTTCGTCAACAGTTGCCATTCTTGTGTTTGAGGCTAAATCGTTACCCTCAATAAATCCTATCTCTTCAGTTGTACATGAGAAAAGGATTAAGGCAAAGATAATAAATAAATAATTCTTCATTAGATTAAAATTTTAAATGAATAACAGCTTATTATATACCATATGTATTTTATATAACGGGGGTGTGGCTTGAAAAGTTTAACAATTACAAAATATTAATCTAATTTAAATTCAAAGAAAAATATGTCTAAATACCTCATTCATGGTTATATCCGCTTTTGTGGGACGTTACGGCTTTATATTGGGGTTTTACGTTCTAACCATTTTGAAGATCAAAAAGGATTTACCCTACAATCTCTAACGCATTCAAACATTTTTCAGAGGGATAGTTTTATTATAATTTACAATAATGAACATATTATATGTTTTTTGTCTTGTAAAAGACATACATTTGCAACTTGTAAAATACAATCATCGTTGCATTATGAAAAATCAAACTAACTATTATTCTTTAAAAGACTTTGAATTGTCGTTGAATCTATCTGCCACAGAGCGAGCAGAAGAATTCCAGAAGTATATTAACCAGTTGGCGCAATTTGGATATGAGAGCTATTGGATCAAATCATATTCAGGAATTGGAGCAAAGATGAAGATAAAGCCAGATTGGGAAGTCATTTCTTTCGTATCCAATGACTATCTTGGAATGTCCCAACGTACTGAAACTATCCAGGCAGGTATATCAGCACTTACTATGTATGGAACCGGAGCTTGTGCAGCACAAGTCATTGGAGGATACCTTGATATTCACCAACAATTAGAGAGGGAAATATCCGATTTTACCGGCCAGGAAGATGCCATACTGTTTTCTTCCGGATTTGGTGCAAATGCAGGTGTTTTAAATGCGCTTCTGGGAAAGAATGACATCGCTATTATAGACCCGTTTATTCATACAACAAGTGCACTGTCAGGTCTAAAAGGCACTAATGTAAAACGCATCGGGCATAATAATTTAGAACATCTGGAGACAGTATTAAAGGATGTACAGGATAAATATTTCACAAAACTGGTAATTATTGACGGTGTTTATTCCCAGGATGGAGATTTATCCAGATTGCCGGAAATTATCAATCTTTGTCAAAGATATGGTGCTATGCTCATGGTGGATGATGCACATGGCATAGGTGTAATGGGAGCAAATGGCCGTGGAACCGTGGAACATTTTGACTGTTTGGGTAAAGTGGATATTATCTCCGGAACATTCAGCAAAGCCTTTGGTTGTGTGGGGGGATTTGTTGCATCATCAAAGAAGTTGATACAATACCTCAAATATTATGCTGATAGTAATGTTTTCTCTGCTGCGATAACTCCACAAGTTACCGCTTCCATATTGAAGTCTTTGGAACTTATAAAAA
>DUUR01000335.1 GCA_012841425.1 Bacteroidales bacterium
AGAACATAGAACACAAAACACATAGAAGACGGGGAATTGATAATTATTGATAAAATGAGTGGTAGGATAAATAAAATAAAAAGTAATATTGCAGATCTATGGATCGAGGTGTTCTGGAAAAGCCCATATCACCTTTCGGCATTAAAAGTAACTATCTCAATTGCTTTTTTATTAATACCATCATTATTACTTTTTAATAATCCCTTTATTGGAGCCACCATGGCATTAGGGGTAGTGGCAATGGCTCTAGGAGAAACAGATGTACACCCTCTAGGTAGAACCAAATCTGCTTTAATCTCTCTAGTTATTTATTTGATATTAAGTAGTCTTGTTGAACTCACATTCTCTTATCCAGTATTATTTGCTCTTTTAATTGTCTTATCTGCCTTTACTCTAACATTAATAGGGGGATTAAACCATAGAATGCAAGGTGTCACTTTTGGTGCACTGCTAATATTTGTTTACACAATGTTAGGTGCCAGTTCAACCGATACATGGTACCATCAACCCATTC
The DNA here is from genome assembly GCA_012841425.1 of Bacteroidales bacterium. Lineage (GTDB taxonomy): Bacteria > Bacteroidota > Bacteroidia > Bacteroidales > Dysgonomonadaceae > Proteiniphilum. The sequence continues at coordinate 515 of DUUR01000335.1, forward strand.
TATATACAATTGGTGCATTCGCATACTCGGCTGTGTCCATACTTCTTCTTCGCAAAAGACCGTATAGGCTGTTAAAAGAGCAGTTGGCGCGTGGTTTTCATTATCTTGCAGAATATATCGATATCAAGGCGAACTTATTCCCCAGCGATTCTCATTCTCAAATGTCTATTCGTAACCAGTTGGCTCAGAAGAATATAATGCTGGCACAGCAAATCGAGAATTGCAAAAATCATCTTTATAGTTATTCAGACGAGAGTAATGCCGATACAATGCCTGCTGTAAACAACTATTATCGTAAATGGTTCTTACTTCAGGAGATGCAAGAACGCGCAATGTCTAGTCACGAGCAATACGATTTGTTAAGCAAAGAGGTTGGTAACATTGAGTTGATAGAGGGTTTTGGGCAACTAATGAAAGAGCTTGGTAAGGCAATGCATAAATATGCCGACTCCCTGCTTACAGACAAGCCTTATAAGCATCCAATCTCGTTGCGTTGGACCCTCTCTGCTGTTGAGAATATGCTCAAGGATGAGAATATTTCAAATCATAATCAAGCACTCTTTTTACTTTTGAGAAATCTAAAGGGTCTAGAAGAGAACTTAAGAGAGGAAGAGATTCTTATTTCAAAAATTGATGTAACTGTTTTCAACAGTCGCAAGCCCCAACGTACAAGCATTAAAACACTTCTAAACCCATATCACCCTCGTTTTAAATCGGCTGTCAGACTTACTTTAGCTTGGCTCTTAGGTTATATCGCAATTCAATTATTACATATCGATAAAGGTGCATGGATACTTCTTACCTCACTAATTGTCTTTCAGCAAACTTATAGTGCAACTCGAATTCGGTTATTTCACCGTGTTTTAGGAACCCTAATTGGCGTGATACTGGGAGTTTTGGTGGCTCAGATACTGCCAACCATGTCAGGACAAATTGTTCTTCAGCTCACATCAATTTATCTTTTCTTCTATTGGTTAAAGAAAAACTATGTTGTAGCAGCAGCTTTTATTACAACATACGTGCTGGCTTCATTCAATATACTCTCAGATCAAGGAGTAGCGGTAATGTTTCCAAGAATAATTGATACACTTCTAGGAGGTGTAATTGCTTACATAGTGGTTCGTTTTGTGTGGCCCGACTGGCAGTACAAACGGCTACCCCAACTTCTTGTTAATGCAGTTGAAAAAAACAAACGTTATTTCGAAAGTATATATGAAGGTTCTGTTTCAGAAGAAGATTATCTGCACAACCGACGCACAGCCTATAATGCAGATAATGAACTAACTTCGGCATGGAAAGGTATGCGACTAGAACCCAAGGATTCAGAGCAATATCAAGAAAGTGCTTTTAATTTAACTAACCTCAATCATGCATTATTGTCGTACATATCAGCATTTGGCGTTCATAAGCATGCCGAGGAACTTACAAATAAAGAGCAAGCCTTTTGTATCGATATAAGTGGAGTCTTGCAGTATGTTCCGAAGTTACTTAATAATAAGGCCGATCAACATCAGGTATACTCACTAATACAATCTGCAATTTATTGGGAAGATACACTAGAAGAGATGCAAAAAGACGCCTCTAACACTAGGTCCGGATTAATTTATAATATTGCACACGTCTCGCGCGAAATACTAATAGAAGCAAAAGAGATAGCCAAAAATAAATAGCTAGTCCACTATCAATATCATCATATTTTATTTTGTATTATCTTTGTAACTTATAATTTACATAATTAAATGATTACGATACTAGGTATAGAATCTTCATGCGACGATACTTCAGCTGCTGTTATACGTAATGGGGTAGCATTGTCTAATGTAATAGCCGGACAGGCTGTTCATGAACGCTACGGAGGTGTAGTGCCAGAGTTGGCATCTAGGGCACATCAGCAAAATATAATTCCAGTAGTGCACGATTCTTTAAAACAAGCAGGTATTACAAAAGACCAAATATCAGCAGTGGCTTTCACCAGAGGACCAGGCCTTCTTGGGTCGCTTCTTGTTGGAACTTCTTTTGCCAAAGGCCTTTCCACAGCCCTTAACATTCCTATGATAGAGGTAAATCATCTTCAGGCACATGTTTTGGCGCATTTCATAAAAGAGGACGAAAATGATCAAAATCAACCAGAATTTCCTTTTCTTTGCCTTCTAGTATCAGGTGGTAATTCACAAATAATACTGGTAAAATCATATAATGATATGGAAATTATAGGTCAAACCATAGATGATGCTGCTGGTGAGGCTTTCGACAAGTGCGCAAAGGTCATGGGACTAGGATATCCTGGTGGCCCCGTTGTTGATAGGCTCGCAAAGATGGGCAATCCCAATAAATTCAATTTCAATAAACCTCGTATCGATGGTTATGATTATAGCTTTAGTGGATTAAAAACTTCATTTCTTTATTTCTTAAGAGATGAGCTTAAAAATGATAGCGATTTCATAGAGAACAATAAAAACGATCTTTGTGCATCTTTGCAGAAAACAATTATTGAAGTTCTTATGGATAAGCTTTACAAGGCCTCAGAAGATCTAAAAATAAAAGAAATTGCCGTAGCAGGCGGAGTATCTGCTAACTCAGCATTAAGAAGTGCATTTGAAGAATATAGTCAAAAGTATGGTTGGAAAATTCATATACCTAAGTTTGCATACACAACAGATAATGCAGCCATGGTAGCAATATCAGGATATTATAAATACCTCGATAAAGAGTTTACAACTCCAGATATTGCTCCTTTTGCAAGGGTCTCAATTTAACTTGAAAACAAAAAAACATATTATAGTGATGGAGGAAAATAAAAAGAGTCTCAATTTCATTGAGCAGATTGTAGAGAAAGATTTACGCGAAGGTCATAATGATGGAAGAATACAAACTCGTTTTCCACCAGAACCCAACGGATATCTCCATATTGGTCATGCTAAAGCTATTTGTATCGACTTTGGAATTGC
>DUUR01000336.1 GCA_012841425.1 Bacteroidales bacterium
CCCGATAGTGAAACATTAATAGATGTGGCACGTTTGGCAAATGCAACGGTTAAGTTTTTTAATTACGAACCGGTTATGGCTATGCTTTCTTATTCTAACTTTGGTGCAGATAAAGTGGGCAGTCCCGCCAGTGTACATGAGGTAGTTGAGACTTTACACGCTAAATACCCCGACATGCTGGTTGACGGCGAAATGCAGGTTAACTATGCTCTGAACAGAGAGTTGAGAGATAAAAAATATCCTTTTACAAGACTACGCGATAGAGAGGTTAACACCCTTATATTCCCTAATTTAAGTTCGGCCAACGCATCATACAAGCTCCTTAGAGAGATTGGCATGGATGATATAATTGGCCCCATTCAGATGGGTTTAAACAAGCCTGTGCATATATTAGATGTTGATACTTCGGTAAGAGATATTGTAAATATGGTAGCACTTGCTGTAATTGATGCAATTGTTGAAGAAAATATAAAGGACAATAAGCTTTCGAGAATTGTATAGATTCTTTAACTGAATTAATTTATAAGTTGAAGTCGACAACTATTATCATAATATTTTTTATCTTCATGTTTTAAAGATAAATAGCATATAAAACATTACAAATACAAAGAAAATGGCAAATAGTAAAAAGTTTATTCTACCAGAGTCCGAAATTCCAACGCAATGGTATAACATTATGGCTGAAATGGATACAAAGCCACAGCCAATGATAAATCCCGAAACACGAGAACCGCTAAAAGCAGAAGATCTTTTTCCGCTGTTCTCCGAAGAATTGTCGCGACAGGAAGTAAACCAAACTGACACTTGGATAGATATTCCGGAAGAGGTAAGAGATAAATATAAGATCTACCGCCCTACTCCATTGGTTCGTGCTACTGAATTAGAGAAAGCGTTAGATACACCAGCTCACATCTATTTCAAGAATGAAAGCGTTAGCCCCGTTGGTTCACACAAACTAAACTCGGCACTTCCGCAGGCATACTATAACAAAAAAGAGGGAATAACAAATATAACCACAGAAACGGGGGCTGGACAATGGGGAACGGCACTTTCGTTTGCTGCTAGAGCATTTGAACTTGAACTTGCTGTTTACATGGTGAAGATAAGCTATGAGCAAAAGCCTTATAGAAGATCGTTAATGCAAACATGGGGTGCACAGGTAATTCCTTCACCCAGCATGTCTACTAAAGCTGGACGGAAGATACTAACAGACAACCCCACATATCAGGGTAGTCTTGGAACAGCTATTTCTGAAGCAATTGAGTTGGCTATGCAAACTCCAAATTGCAAATACACCTTAGGTAGTGTTTTAAATCATGTATCACTTCACCAGTCGATTATTGGTTTGGAAGCCGAAAAGCAAATGGCTATGGCAGATGAATATCCCGATGTGGTGATTGGTTGCTTTGGTGGTGGATCTAACTTCTCGGGTATAACATTTCCATTTCTTCGTCACAAGATGAAAGGCGAAAGAAACACAAGGTTTATTGCGGCAGAACCTGCATCTTGCCCAAAACTAACTCGTGGTAAGTTTAAATACGATTTTGGAGATGAGACGGGTTACACGCCATTGATTCCGATGTTTACATTGGGCCACAAATTTTCGCCTGCCAATATCCATGCAGGAGGATTGCGTTATCATGGTGCTGGAAGTATTGTAAGCCAACTTCTTAAGGATGGATTTATTGAAGCAGAGGCTTTTAAACAACTCGATACATTTGAGGCAGGTGTGCTATTTGCACGTACAGAGGGAATAGTGCCTGCACCAGAATCTAATCATGCAATTGCTGCAGCTATAAAAGAAGCTTTAAAAGCAAAAGAAGAAGGTAAGAAAAAAGTAATACTCTTTAATTTATCTGGACATGGTTTGGTAGATATGAGCGCATATGACCAATTTATGGCTGGAGACCTCACTAATCACGAGGTTTCAGATAGTGAGATAAGTAAGTTTTTAGGAGAGTAGTTTTTGTTTCAAAGGAACTATTTATGGTCAAAATATAACATAAATAATTTGGATATATAATATTATCCACCTATCTTTGAAATATAAAATGATAGAGTTATTGCCGCATTGGTCGATTGGGAAACTCATCAATTACATTTTCGAACCGAGTAAAGTTCTTGATTTCGATGGCGGGCCGCATCCTTCGGGAATCCGATTTATCGGAACAGCGGATTACAAAGAAAACAAGGCGCTCAAATCCTGTCAAAAGGAGTTTCGACTTATTCCACCGATGCGGCTTCTTATAAAAAGCAGATTTGCAACAGATTATATCAGTTTGCAGTCTGCTTTTCCTTTTATACACTAAATTAATATGGGCCTTTTAAAACAATATTGGGAGTTATTTTTGGTATTCTTTAAAATAGGAGCCTTCACCTTTGGGGGAGGTTATGCCATGATACCACTAATCCGTAATGAGGTAGTTAATAAAAAGTTATGGCTAGACGACAACGAATTTATGGATATGCTAGCACTGGCACAATCTGCTCCAGGCCCCATATCATTAAACACAGCCTTATTTGTGGGCAATAAACAATTAGGCTTTAAAGGTAGTCTCTTTTGCGGTGCAGGCATAATATTACCCTCGTTTATAATTATACTTATAATTGCTGTTCTGTTTACCCAGTTTAAAGATAACCCTGTTATAGAATCAATTTTTAAAGGTGTTAGGCCAGCTGTAGTTGCACTTATTGCTGCTCCCTTACTAGGTTTAAGTAAATCTGCAGGAGTGAATTTAAAAAATATCTGGATACCCATAGTTGTGGCACTTGCAGTGTGGCTACTCAATATTTCGCCAGTATATATCATTTTGGTTGCTATCTTATTGGGTATCTTATATTATCTATTTATAAAATTAAAAATGAAACGATAAATGGAGTTGATTGAGTTATATACTTCACTTTTTCTAGCATTCTTAAAAATAGGTCTGTTTGGTTTTGGAGGGGGTTATGCTATGCTACCCCTTATTCAGAGAGAAGTTGTGGATATACATGGTTGGATTTCGGTGAGTGACTTCACTGATATTGTTGCTATTTCGCAGACCACACCTGGACCAATTGCATTTAACTCTGCCACATATATAGGCTATACCTCGGTTACAGATATGGGGTTTTCTACCTTTCAAGGGGTAATTGGTTCGGCAATTTGCACAATTGCAGTGAGCATACCTTCATTAATAATAATGACAATTATTTGCGCTTTCTTTTTTAAACTTAACAACAACCCCTGGATGCGATCGTCGTTATCTGTATTAAAACCTGCAATAATTGGATTAATTGCTGCTGCAGCTTTAATGCTAATGAATGATTATAATTTTATTGATTATAAAAGCTGGATTATTTTTGGTGTTGTTATGGTTGCTTCAATTAAAAAAATGGATCCTATTTTATTAATTGTTTTGTCGGGTGTGGCGGGACTGCTACTCTACCCTCCTACATAATAAAATCTGTATTGTGACTAAAATAAATTTCAGATAGTTATTATAATGCTTTGTGGTAAGCTAATCGCTCTGCACCATCATGTAGATAGATGATACCGCAATATTTAAAGTCGAATTTTGCAAGTATACTCTGCATAACCTTATTATCACGGTGAGTGTCTACACGAATATTTGGCATTTGAGTGAATGACCATCTGAAACAAGCCTCACTAACACCCTTCTCTACTCCTGAAGAGGCTATACGATGAATTGTGCCATACTCATCTGAATTGAGCCACTCACCATCATATATTTTTGTGTATGTTGGATCTTCGCCAATTATGAAGCTAAAAACACCTATTATCTTACCTCTGCTATTCTCTACAACAAAGCTATTACCAGCATTTATATCTTCCTCTATAAGTTTTTGTGAGGGATATCCGTTAACCCACTGGTCTTTGTTACCCGTGCGATGCATAAACTCACGCGCGGTTGAATATATATCCATAACAAGTGGGATATCGGAATAGGTTGTCGATCGAATACTAGTTGGCACGTTAAGCAAAACTAAATATGTAAAAGAATTAGTACAACAAACTATTTAACATCACTTTTTTGATGAAGATGTTTTTTTGGTTGATGATGCCTTTGCTTTAGTGGAAGTTGACTTTTTAGTTGTTGATGCTTTTTTTGATGTTGTAGTCTTTTTAGCCTTTCCTTTTTTATCTTTACCTCCCTCGGCTATGATCTTCTTGCAATCTTCAATTGTAAGCTCCTTAGGGTCGGTACCTTTA
>DUUR01000034.1 GCA_012841425.1 Bacteroidales bacterium
AATGGTACATAATGAAAAAATATTAGAAGAAAAATTACTATTACAGCTATTGTAATAAAAAGGGGAATTGAAAATACCATAATAATTTAATTTTGGTAGTTAATACTCAGTTGTTTATATGTATATACGATATAAGATATGCGAAACTTATTTCACACAATAATACTATTTTCTTTTAACAAGTACATTATAAGTTTCCACTTTAATAACAACTATCTCAGTGTCTTCTTCAATGAACTCACCATCAAACGATTTACCTTCAGCTTCTACATCATTAACTAATATTTTGCCAATCGGATTTAATCGCGATATAGCAACTCCTGTGTCGCCTTCAGCAATTTTAAGTAAATAGCTATTATCTACTTTATCATCAATATTAGTGTTAAGAGAAATTCGTTCAAGCGACTTTGACTTCAGTAGTCCAAAAAATGTTAGGCCAAGTGCCACAGCCGAAGCAGCTAAAGTTATATTTCCGGCAGTACCTCCTAAAAACATGTATGAATATACTATCCCTCCTATCAGAAAGATTGCACCTGCTATACCCGCAATACTGATGCCTGGAAGCAAAAATATCTCAATTAACATGAAAAGTATTCCCAATATTATCACAGAAATCACAACTATAATGTGTAGTGTCATATATCGATTATTTAGTTAAAGTTATTTCTAATTTCATCATTCCTTGCCTGAATTTTCAATCGCTCCGTTTCAAGATATAAAGTCTCAGAAACTCTTTCTAACTCTAAGATAGAGGCCCTCAGATTGTTGTTGCTTATTCCTGCTGATGCATATTGCTCGCGTTTTTCATTCAATTCTTTAACAGCATCTTCATATTGCTTTTCTATTCCCATAGCTTGAGAGAATATCGACCTTGCGTTGCTACTTTTGAAATCAGCCAAAGAGTAATAAGTTGTATTGTCATTTATTACAAACACAAAATCACCACTTGTTGCTTCTTGTTCTACAGGCTTCTCTCTAGCAATAACGCGTAAATCATTATAGTTTATTCCCTCTTTCCAGGTATCAGCAATAGAGTTTATTTTTGCCCTGCTTGTCATATAATTTTCGTTGTCACTTTCCAATAAGCTTATTCGTTCATTAGGAATAAAAGTATAAACACAAACAGAATCAGCAGGCTGATAACGATCGGACGTAAACCAACCGATACCCTTTTCTTCATCCACCGCCATCAGGTAATCATTAAAAGGTGAATTAAAAGGCATATTCAATTGATTAGGTGTCAAGTACGAGTCGTTTGATAAATTATATCTTGTCACAAATATATCATAACCGCCAAAAGACTCATGTCCTGTAGAAGAAAAGTAAATAGTTAGCCCATCGCTCAATACAAATGGGTATGCTTGGTTGCCCGAATCGTTAATAGATGCAGGCAATTGCTTTTCATTTCCAAATGTATCCAGCAGCTTCTCCATAGTAAAAAGGTTAACATCACCTTCACCAGACGAGTAGTATATTTTATCCTTCCTCTCATTAATAAACAGAGTCTTATCATTAAGATGCTGATCTTTAAAAAACTCATTAATAGGGATGACAGAGCCAGATGTTACACTTAGGTTATAAGCATTCAAGAAATCTTTCTTAGGAAGCACCAAGCTGTCAATAATTTGAATGTCCTCTGCACGATTTACAGCGCGTTGAATCTTAGTTGAGTACTCACGTACCAAATCTAATCGTTCAAGTGCTTCACTGTTTCTGCGATTGGCACGTTGATATTTATCAAATTCTTTTTCAGCCTCTTCAAACCTATACAGCTTTACATATAGCTCGCCTAAAGAAATGTATGCCTCAGGTATTTTTCTTTCAGATGCAAACTTTAGATATTGCTCCGCTTCGGTGAGTAGGCCTGTCTTATATAGACTAACCCCCAGCCATTGATTAAGAGCTGCATCCTTAGGACTTACTTGATATTCTGCCTTAAATATGGGCAATGCTTCTGCATATCTACCTTCTAAGTACCAGGCTTTTGCATCATCAAGGGTCTGTGCCAACAACAACTGTTGCTGAAAAACGCCTAACAATATCACAAAAAATATATATTTTAATTTCATGTTGCTCATTATCTGAATTCAAAGATAAGAAAAAACTCTAAGCAATAATAAATTTAGTCTATATAATAAAACCCCATCTCATCTATACCTCATCCTCATCTTCAATCCATTCTAGAATATCGCCAGGTTGACAATTTAATGCTCTGCATATGGCTTCCAAAGTGCTAAAACGTATTGCTTTAGCTTTCCCCGTTTTAAGTATAGAAAGATTTGCAGGAGTTATGCCCACCCTTTCCGACAACTCATTAAGAGAGATTTTGTTTTTTGCCATTTCCACATCTAGGTTCACTATAATTGCCATAAATATTTTTTAGTCTATTTGCCTTATTCTTTCAACTATATAGTTAAATCTTGTTCTTCTTTTATCTCAACAGACCTTTTTAGTACTGACGCAATTAATATAGAAACCAAACCCATAAAAAGCCATTCTGCACCAGATAGATAAAGAGATAAAGAGTAATTTGATATTTCAATTAGCCTTCTCTGATAACAAAAATAAGTAATATCTAAAGTAAGCCCCAGTGCGAATATAACTAAAAGAAGAATACCCAAAATATTTAACCTTCTTACATTCTGATAATTGAAAATATTGTTTTTATAGAAAGCTCCTATAATTCTGTAAAAATATAGTGGTACCGCTATCAGCACTATAAATAAAGCAAATACTGTGAAAAATAAAATCACTCCATATTTTAATTGCATACCGCGCTCATCGTTATTCTCAAAATTATATATTACTTCTACATTCCCATATTTAGCAGGAAGGTATTTATTTGTTTTAAAGTTCATCAATGAATCGGTATAATAATGCTGCAAATCTTTTGCACTTAAATGTAGCGTAAATGGCTCTTCATATATCTCGTTTACTCTTTTTTGCGACGAGTCATTATACCCTTGCCAGAAACTATTCACACTGGAATCCCAGTTGTTAATAAATTCTATACTTATTAAATACAAATAAGCTATACCTGCAAGAACAGAAATGATGGCAATGGATCTACTTTTATTACTTACATTTTTCATTTTGTGTCAACTGAAAACTTGTTTTTAAC
>DUUR01000035.1 GCA_012841425.1 Bacteroidales bacterium
AGCTTAAGTACAATGGTCAAAGCAAGTGGGTATTATTAGTAAGTATTAATCCCGGAGGACCTAATGGTGGAAGTGCTACGCAATACTTTATAGGAGACTTTGATGGCATCACTTTTACACCCGATGAAAATCCATATCCAATTTGGCTTGATTACGGTCGAGACAACTATGCAGGTGTAACTTGGAGCAATATTCCTGAATCAGACGGTCGCAAATTATTTATAGGATGGATGAACAACTGGGATTATGCCAACCAAATTCCACCTGTTAATTTTGCAGGAGCCATGACCTTACCTCGTACATTAAAATTGATGCATAATGGGAATCATCTTGTTGTTGCTAATCCACCAGCAGAAGAGGTTAATGCATTACGTGGTAAGTCTAGAGAGCTTGATTCCTTTAGAGTTAACAAATCACATCAGATAAAGGAATTAACAACTGAAATGAATGATGTTTTCGAAATAGAGATGGAGATAGAAACAAATTCTTCATCAAAATTCAGTTTTGTTTTGAGTAACGAAGTTGAAGAGAAGATAGTTTTTGATTTCGATCTTGAAAGTGGTTTGTTCAGCGTTGATAGATCGAAAAGCGGATTAGTTAGTTTTAGCAACAAATTTTCATCAAATAAGAGCGAAGCTCCATTAATAAAAAGAGAAATCTATAAAGTAAGACTTTTTATTGATAAATTATCGACTGAATGCTTTATAAATGACGGCGAATTGGTGCAAACTAATACTGTTTTCCCTTCATCACCATACAATACAATCACTTTTAATTGTGAGGGTGAAATAAAAGTGAACAAAATGAATGTTTACCCAATTCAGAAATAAAAATAATAGATCATATAACAAAACGAATACAACTTTATGAATCACTCTTCTTTAAAAAATAATTATGAACATAACAAGACAAGAAAATAAATATTTAAAGATTATCCCAGTAATTTTGGCTTTTTTTGCCATGGGATTTGTAGATTTAGTTGGTATAGCAACCAACTATGTTAAAGCAGACTTTGATCTATCGGATACAGTTGCAAATCTTTTTCCTTCTATGGTCTTTTTCTGGTTTCTCATCTTTTCCGTTCCCACGGGAATGCTTATGAATAGGATAGGACGTAGAAAAACAGTACTGTTAAGTTTAATCGTAACAACTGCAGCATTAGCCCTTCCCTATTTAAACTACAGTTTTGCATCTATGCTGGTTTCATTTTCTTTGCTTGGCATTGGAAATACATTAATGCAGGTATCGATTAATCCACTTTTATCTAATATTGTTAGAGGTGAAAAGCTAGCAAGCTCATTAACTCTTGGGCAATTTGTGAAAGCTATAGCTTCATTTATTGCCCCACTGATTGCTGCCTGGGCTGCAGCAAGTTTTGGTGACTGGAAACTCCTCTTTCCTATCTTTATGGTTGTAGCAGTAATAGCCACAATTTGGCTCGGTCTTACCCAAATTAAAGAAGACGAGATTACAGATAAAACCTCAACCATATTTCAATGTTTATCCTTGTTAGGAGACCGAATAATCTTACTTTCATTTTTGGGGATAATATGTCATGTGGGTATCGATGTAGGGGTGAATGTTACTGCACCAAAAATATTGATAGAAAGACTAGACATGCCTCTTACTGAGGCAGGCTTTGCAACCAGTCTTTATTTTCTATTTCGAACTATTGGTACATTTACTGGAGTGATTGCATTAGCACGTACTTCCGCAAAGAAAGTTTTTGGAATTAGCGTTATTTTAATGTTATTTTCTATGATTGGTCTACTTATGTTCCATAATCTAACACTTATTTATATTTCTATCGCTTTAGTTGGATTAGGTAATTCTAATATTTTCCCTATCCTATTATTCAAAGCTATGTCATACTTACCTACTAAGAAAAACGAGGTGTCTGGTCTGATGATAATGGGTTTATTTGGTGGAACTATTTTTCCTTTACTCATGGGACTACTTTCCGATACTATGAATTCTCAGATGGGAGCTCTTATTGTTTTGAGTGTAGGAGTAGCTTATCTAATATTTCTATCATTTAAACTTAGAAAAGGATAATTTCGAAATGATTTGAGGTAGTTTTTCTCTTTGCTTAGATAAAATCAGGTAGATTTATTTATATAATAATAATAATCAATATGAAAAAAATAATAGTTGGATTAGGTGAGATACTTTGGGATGTATTTCCAGAACAGAAAATACTGGGAGGTGCTCCTGCAAACTTCGCATATTATGTTTCTCAATTTGGATTTAATGGTAATGTAATTAGTGCTGTAGGTGATGATATTCTAGGAAAAGAAATTCTCAATTCTTTGGAAGAAAAAAGTCTTAACTGTTTGATTGAGACAACTAGTTTTCCTACTGGAATAGTACAAGTAACCTTGAGTGGAGAGGGTATTCCTAGTTATGAAATTTGTGAAAACGTAGCTTGGGACAATATACCATTTACAGAGCATACTGAAAAATTGGCTAATAAAGCTGCTGCAGTATGTTTTGGATCTCTTGCGCAAAGAAGCAAAACTTCGCGTGAGACAATAAGAAGATTTCTGCTAGCTACTCCACCAGATTGCTTGAGAATATTTGATGTCAATCTGCGTCAACATTTTTACGATCAAAATGTCATTGAAGAATCACTCAAAATATGTAATGTTTTGAAGATGAATGAAGATGAGCTTGAAATATTGGCAGGCATGATAAAATTGGATGTGAAAAATGATATAGAATTTTGCAAACATTTATTGAAAAAAAATCATCTTGAAGTAATTATTTTAACAAAAGGTACAGAAGGGAGCTATATTTTCACAAAAAACGATATGTCATTTCAATCAACACCTAAAGTACAAGTTGCAGATACTGTTGGAGCCGGAGACTCTTTTACTGCTGCTTTCGTCTCTGCATTTTTATCAGATAAATCGATAAAGGAATCACATCGTATTGCAGTTGAGGTTTCAGCTTTCGTATGTCAAAAATATGGAGCTATGTCGGAATTGAGTCCATCAATTATGAGTTTGATAAAATAGTGTAAAATATCTTTTTAACTTCATGAGAATTATTATTCATCAAGTAAAATCAATACTCTTTAAATAGCTTTTCTTTATCATTGTTGTTTTCTAATTGAAAAACTGATCAGATTGGAGATTTAAATCAAATAAATAATTTTCATGTATAAATCAATAAATCTATACCCTTAGGTGCAAGGTGCAAGTGTCTATATATAGACCTTGCACCTTGCACCTAAGGTATGTGATTGATTTACAATGTAGTTGCATATCCAAAAAAATGTATTAGCTTTGAACCTGAGTTACATGCAGACAAAAAGTAGACATAACATACAAAATTGCATTGAATTCGAAATTTCCCAAATCGTACACCATAGTTTATAAAAGAAGGTAAGCGATTATATTTGAACAGTTTATAGAGTAGGGTTCTAATCCCTCCAGCTCCACTTAAAAAAAAAGGGTGTAAATCGAAATATTGAAACGATTTACACCCTTTTTTATTGATTATTTATTAAAATAAATCTGAATGTGTTCCAGTAGCTACCTCTGCTCCCTCCTAAAATTACTCACCTCTTTTTGCATGAAATCTCTTTCGGCCTGTTGTGCTTTATACAACTTCTCGGGAGTTAAAACACCTTCAAATTTCTTGGCAAACTCTTTATCCAGGGCAGCCTCTTTAAGTTTTACCTCCACGTCATCTTCCAAAAGTTTACGGTACTCTGCTTCAGAGATATTGCTGTTATCTTTTATTTTCTGAACCCTATCCCTGTGTGTTCTGCGAAGTTCAAACTTCTGCCTAGTCAATTCATTATTTAATGGGAAGAATTTATCCGCTTCACTATTTGTAAGTCCCGCTTCCTTCGTGATATACTCCACTTTTCTTTTCTCAAAATCTTCAATATTCATTTTCCTGTTCCTATTCTGAGCTTGAACAGAGTTGAAATTAAGCGATAGCATGAAAGCGAACAACAACATTATAATGTTACTTCTCATCATAATTTTTTTATTATATATGTCTTATTCTTTTTAGTTTAAATAATATTGGTCATACATATAGTCGTAATAACCATCATCAATTAGTTGATCTTCTAGGTAATTATAAAACTCCTCTTCTGTGATATGCACTGTAGACCAGTAGCTGGAAGTTGAAGTTGCACCCTCTACAGATTGCTCTGCTACAACTGGCTCCTGCACATCCGCAGCCCCATTGTTATTAGTCAAGAAGTTGATCATAAAATACAATCCCAAAAACATTGCAGCCATATATACCCATGGTTTTGCTCTGTCCCACATAGTAATTTTAACTGGCGCTTGAAACTCTTTTTCAGGAAGTAGATTCATTATTTCTTCATTAAAATTCTCGAAATAATTATCGGGCACCTTAAATGGAGTCTTATTTTTATCTATGTCTTGTAATTTGTTAAAATTGACTTTCATTACATTCTTTTTTGGGCTGTTCTGTAGAATAGACTTAATGAAAAATAAAAGGTTTAATCAGGTTCACTTAAAAATTTCTCAACCTTTTTCACTGCATGATGATACGAAGCCTTTAACGCTCCAACCGATGTACCGAGAATATCCGATATCTCATCATATTTCATATCCTCAAAATACTTCATCTGAAATACTAGCTTTTGCTTTTCGGGAAGTGTAAGAATTGCTTTTTGCAAAAGTAATTGAGCCTCATCACCATCAAAGTAGGTATCACTCTCAAGGGTATTTATCAGAAAAGAGTCGTCCTCATCAATTGAGATATTGCTCTGATTACGTTTCTTATTAAGAAAAGTGATACTCTCATTTATAGCAATACGATACAGCCAGGTAGAAAGCTTAGAGTCGCCCCTGAAATTATCAATGTTTGTCCAAGCCTTTATAAACACATCCTGAAGTATATCATTAGCATCGTCGTGCGATAGCACCATCTTTCTAATCTGCCAATAAAGCCTTTCGCTATACTCGGATACAAGTTTAGCAAAAGCCTTTCGTGCAGTTTGCAGATCTTTTAATTCCTCAAGAAGTTGGTCGTCGTCAATCATTTCAATATAATTGGGTTTCACAACAAAGATAAAAGTTTTTTTTAACTTTTATCAGAAGTTTCACCTTTTTCAAACCACATAATAAAATTAAGAGCTACTTCAGTATTATTTTCCCACCATTCAAACGACTCGGGAAAGTACGAAACGCTTATGTATCGGCAAAAAGCATCATAATAATTAGAGTGAGCAATGTGCGAGAAAAAAGGAATATAAAATGTCCATAAAACCCCCTCATTAGAATTTTTACTCTCCCTTTCTAGTATTTTCATGATTTCCAAGTTAACTGTTTTAAATAGTATGAAATCATCAACCTCTTTCGATGCAGTATTAATAGAGTCTTTTGTGGATGTTATTGCATGATACACAAAATTTCTATTAAGTCCGTTTTCTATTGATAGGGGAGGCAGCTTGTCTTTACTTACCGCATTCTCGTTTTTGTTTTTCAAAAGCTGTTGTTGTATAAAAGATCTCTCAACCGGCTCTTCCACTTCTCTCAATTGCATTAATTGCAACATCTCGGTAAACGCGTTTTTAGATCTTTTACTATCTGGCTCAAGCAACAGAAACATTTGAAATGACAATATACTTTGCACCCACAAGCCTTTGTCCTTCAGTGTATATGCATTTAGGAGGAATGCTCCACTGTGCGACTTGTCAAGGTCTATGGCTATTTTAATATGCTCTAGTGTTTTATCAATATCACCCTTCTTGTAATAATTGAGAGCTAAGTTGAAATGTAAAATAGACTTAGCACCATTTTTTTCCAATCCTTCATACAGCAGTTCAATTGCTTCATCAACTTTCTCCATCTCTGCAAGCGATTCGCTCTTCACAGCATATGCACCCGACGA
>DUUR01000036.1 GCA_012841425.1 Bacteroidales bacterium
AATAATGCCAAAAAACCACTAGCGTTGGTGGGGCAGGGTGTAGTTCTTGGCAATGCCGAGGAGGAGCTTAAGCAATTTCTCGAAAAATCTAATATCCCGTTTGGTTCAACAATACTAGGACTGTCTGCTATGCCATCTAATCATCCCCTCAACTTTGGAATGCTTGGTATGCATGGCAATGTAGCACCCAATATGATGACAAACGAGTGCGATGTTTTAATAGCAATTGGTATGCGCTTTGACGATAGGGTCACTGGCGATCTCAATACATATGCTAAACAGGCCAAAGTTATTCATTTCGACATCGATCCTGCCGAGATTGATAAAAACGTGAAGACTACCGTAAGGGTTGTAGGTGATGCTAAGGAGACTCTTCCTTTGGTAACTCAGCAACTCAAAAACATTACTCGCAATGAATGGATTGAGGAATTTAATCCATATGTAGAAAAAGAAACAGAGTGTATTATAGATAGTGAGCTTTTTCCTCAAGTGGGAGAAATAAAGATGGGCGAAGTGGTTAATAAGGTATCCGAGGCAACTCATAACAAGGCTATTTGTGTAACCGATGTTGGTCAGCATCAGATGATGAGCACTCGTTATTTCAAATATACACAGTCACGCAGTATGGTAACATCAGGCGGACTCGGAACAATGGGTTTTGGTCTCCCCGCCGGTATTGGTGCTAAGTATGGTGCACCAGACAGAACTGTTTGTATCTTTGTAGGCGATGGTGGTTTACAAATGACAATGCAGGAGTATGGCACAATTATGGAGTACGATCTTGATGTTAAGATAATACTTCTTAATAACAACTATTTGGGTATGGTGCGACAGTGGCAAGAGCTCTTCTTTCACGAGCGATACTCAGAAACGCATCTTAAGAACCCCGATTTTATAAAGGTTGCAGATGCTTATAATATAAAGGGACGTAAAGTTACTAAGCGCGAAGATCTTGATGATGCTATAAGCGACATGTTAAACCACAAAGGAGCTTATTTGCTTGAGGTGGTTGTTGAGACAAAAGGAATGGTTTATCCTATGGTGCCTTCGGGAGGATGTGTTACGAATATACTTCTTGGCAACGGTCATACGTTGTAATAAAGTTCAAAAGTTTAGGATTTTAAATTAATAAATCAGTAGATATGAACGACAATAAAACATTATATACTATCACAATATTCTCTGAGAATACGGTGGGTGTACTTAATCAAATTAGTACAATATTCACTCGCAGACAGTTAAATATAGAAACACTCTCTGTATCACCATCTGCTATTACAGGTATTCATAAGTTTACTATTACCACCTTCTCAAACAACGAGGAGGTGATGAAAAAGCTTACTAGGCAGATAGATAAGAGGGTTGATATACTAAAGGCATATTATAACACCGACGACGATCTTGTTTTTCAGGAACTTGCGCTTTATAAACTTTCTACAAAGAAAGTTATGGAGCATGGCACCGTAGAGTATCTTATCAGAAAGTATAACGTACGTGTACTTGAGATCACAAGCGATTGCATTGTATTTCTAAAAGCTGGTCATTATGCCGAAACTCAGGGACTGTTTGAGGAGCTGGCAGATAAAATTGGTGTATTGCAGTTTGTACGATCAGGTAGAATTGCTATTACTAAGTCAAAAGTAGAGCGACTTAGCGATATGTTGGCTAAGCTAGAGGTTGAGGGTGTACAATCGGCACTCTAAATATTAATAATATCAAGAATTAAATAGAAATTTAGAAATTTATAATTAAACCTTGTCACTCAGTCTCTTAATTGGGGCAGGTGAAAGGATAAAAGTTTAAAAATATGGCAAAAATGAATTTTGGCGGTGTAGAAGAAAATGTTGTTACCCGCGAAGAGTTTCCGTTGAGCAAAGCTCAGGAGGTGATGAAAGACGAAACAATTGCTGTGATAGGTTACGGTGTGCAAGGGCCCGGACAATCATTAAACCTTCGCGATAATGGCTTTAACGTCATCGTTGGGCAGCGTAAAGATAGTAAGACATGGGATAAGGCTGTTGCCGACGGATGGGTGCCCGGTGAAACACTCTTTGAAATTGAAGAAGCATGCGAGCGTGGCACTGTAATTCAGTACCTTCTTTCCGATGCCGCACAGATACAGTTGTGGGACACTGTAAAGAAGCATCTTACACCTGGCAAAGCTTTATATTTCTCTCACGGATTTGGAATAACCTATAAAGAGCGTACAGGTATTATCCCTCCAGCCGATGTAGACGTTATATTGGTTGCACCAAAAGGCTCAGGCACAAGTCTTCGCACAATGTTTCTCGAAGGACGTGGTTTAAACTCAAGCTACGCTATCTTTCAGGATGCAACGGGTAGAGCATTCGAAAGAGTGGTTTCATTGGGTATAGGAGTAGGCTCGGGATACCTGTTCGAAACAGACTTCAAGCGTGAGGTGTTCTCAGACCTAACAGGCGAGCGTGGTTCACTTATGGGAGCTATTCAGGGGTTAATGCTTGCACAGTACGAGGTGCTTCGTGAAAACGGACATACACCTTCTGAAGCGTTCAATGAAACTGTTGAAGAGCTTACGCAATCGCTTATGCCTCTCTTCGCACAAAACGGAATGGATTGGATGTATGCCAACTGCTCAACAACAGCTCAGCGTGGTGCATTAGATTGGATGGGACCATTTCATGATGCAACAAAGCCAGTTTTCGAAAAGCTTTATAAGGAAGTTGCAAATGGTAATGAGGCTCAGCGATCTATCGATAGTAACTCTCAACCCGATTATCGCGAAAAGCTTGA
>DUUR01000037.1 GCA_012841425.1 Bacteroidales bacterium
ACTCCCAAGAACACACAGAAATTATATGGGACAAATGGGGTGTGCCTCATATTTATGCGGAAAACGAAACGGATATGTATTACGCTTTTGGATGGGCACAGATGCATAATCACGCTAATCACATTCTTGAGATGTACGCAACAGCACGGGGCAAGGCAAGCGAGTATTATGGAAGAAAGCATTTTAGAATGGATCAAATAATTCATCTATTTTCTATACCCGCTAGTGCAGCCGCTCAATACGAAAGGTTCACAGGTGAAGAAAAACAGATATTAGATGCTTTCGTAAAGGGTTTAAACGATTATGCAGAAAAGCATCCTGAGGATATAAGTGAGAGTGCTAAAAAAGTATTACCTGTCACAGCCATAGATGTATTGGCACATGGCAAAAGAGTTATAAACATTGAGTTTCTCGGAATGAGAGATATTATCACTGCCTATAATGAAACAAAAGATTATGATAGTAGCATAACCCCTGGTTCAAACTCATATGCAATTGCCCCATCAAGGTCAGAGTCGGGAAATGCAATGCTAGTTGCAAATCCCCATTTACCATGGTCGGACTTCTATCTATTTTTTGAAGCTCATCTTAATGCCCCCAATTTTAAATTATATGGTGTTACTCTTGTGGGTATGCCCGTTCTAAATATAGCATTTAATGAACATTTAGGATGGACACATACAGTTAATACGATAGATGCTTCGGACCGATATGAGCTTACCCTTCAGGATAATGGATACTTGCTTGATGGAGAAATATTGCCTTTTGAAGAGAACCAGGTTGTCATTAAGGTTTGGCAGCAAGATGGCACTCTAGAAGATCATGAAGTAACTTTAAGGTACTCTGAACATGGACCAATTATTGGGCAAAAAGACAATAAAGCATATGCAATAAAGGTTGCTGGTCTTGAGAATGATTCATATTATTTTCAATATCACGAGATGGGTAAAGCAAAAGACATTAAAGAGTTTGAGAATGCTTTGCAGATGATGCAAATTCCAATGTTTAACCTAGTTTATGCCGATAAGGATGGAAATATAATGTACCTGTTTAATGGCAATGTGCCTGTCAGAGAAGAAGGCGATTGGACGTTCTGGCGATCAAATATAGATGGCACCAGATCTGACTTAATTTGGAGTGATTATCACAATTATGATGATCTCCCTAAAATATTTAACCCTGAAACGGGGTTTGTGCAGAATGCCAATGATGCACCTTGGACAGCTACTTATCCTGTAATACTTAACTCCTCCGATTTTCCATCTTATATGTCGCCAGAGCCACAACAGTTGGCCACTTCATTTAGAGCACAACGTGCAATAAATATGATAAAAGAAGATAGCTCCATTACCTTTAAAGAGCTTGTAGACTACAAGCTAAACACCGGTATGGAGGTGGCAGATAGATTTTTAGACGATTTGCTTGAGGCAGTAAAGGAGCACCCCGATTCTTTAGCAAATGAAGCAGCATCAGTCTTGGTTAAATGGGACAAAAGCACCAATAGTGACAGTCGCGGCGCCATACTTTTTGCCAATTGGTTTGATAAAATTGATAATAGTATGTTTGCAATTCCCTGGAGTGCAGACAATCCAGTTAGCACACCCGATGGCTTAAGTGAAAAGAAGTTAGCAGTTTCTCTTTTGGCCGATGCTGCCAGAGAAGTTAATGAGACTTATGGCTCATTAGATATTGCTTGGGGCGATGTAAATCGTTTTATTATAGGTAAAAAAGAGTTTCCGGGCAACGGTGGAAAACACGATTTAGGAGTATTCAGAACAATGTATTTTCAAGAAATAGAAATAATTAGCAAGACTAATAACTATGCTTTCAATGGAGATACATATGTTGCAGTAGTTGAATTTGGCGATTCTGTTAGAGCTGAAGTATTATTAAGTTATGGCAATGCAACGCAATCATCTCACAAATTCCCAGAGAATCAACTTGAATTGTTATCAGAGAATAAGCTACGTACGGCCTTATTAACTAAAGATGAGGCTTTAGAGAATATGGCATTTAAAGAAACACTTATAAGAAATGAAAAGGGAAGAGAATAAAAGTTAGAGTAAAATGATGAGTTGATGAGTGAAATACAAGTGAACCGTACTGGACTTGAACCAGTGACTTCTACCCTGTCAAGGTAGCGCTCTAAACCAACTGAGCTAACGGTCCGGGAGGGCACAAAGTTGTGTTACCATATTTTGTTCAATCACTTCAACCCAATTCCTCGATATTCAAACCCATGTGATTCAATCTCTTCTTTATTATATATATTCCTGCCATCTATAACTAAGTTATCTTTCATTATTTTCTTTAGAACCGCCCAGCCTGGAAGTCGAAACTCTTTCCATTCCGTAGGCACAATCAGCGCATCAGCCTCAAAAGCTGCATCGTAAATATCTTTTGCATAATAGATTTTGTCATCTAGATACTTTTGTGCCTCTTGCATAGCTGCCGGGTCGTATGAACGAACATTAACCCCCGATTTAAGTAAACTATCTATCAACGTTAAAGATGGAGCATCGCGCATATCATCAGTCTCTGGTTTAAAAGATAAACCCCAAACTGCTACCGTTTTACCTTTTATATCCCCATCGTAATGCTGGTCGAACTTCTTAAAGAGTATTGATTTCTGAATATTATTTACCTCTTCAACGGCTTTTATAACTTTCATTTCGTAGCCTGCCTCCTCACCAATTTTAATGATTGCCCGTATATCCTTTGGAAAACAACTACCTCCATAACCACAACCCGGATACAGAAAGCTTCTACCAATTCTAGTATCGCTACCCATACCTTTGCGCACCATATTTACGTCGGCACCAACTATTTCAGAAAGGTTAGCAATATCATTCATAAAGCTTATTCTTGTTGCAAGCATTGCGTTAGAAGCATACTTTGTCATTTCTGCCGATAATATATCCATAAATATAATACGGAAATTGTTCAACAAGAATGGGCGGTATAACCTAGACATCAAATCCTTAGCAACATCACTCTCCACGCCCACAACTACTCTGTCGGGACTCATAAAATCATTTATAGCAGCACCTTCTTTCAAGAACTCAGGATTAGAAGCAACATCAAAATCAAGATTAGTAAGTCCACGCTCATCTAGTCGCTTACGTATTTTATCTCTTACCCTAAATGATGTGCCAACTGGTACAGTACTTTTTGTTACCACCAAAAGAGGTGCAGTCATATTATTAGCAATTGTTTCTACTACGTTATCTACATAAGAGAGATCGGCATTACCATCACTATCAGAAGGAGTACCAACCGCAATAAAAATAATATCCATTTGGTTTATAATAGAAACAAGATCTGTTTCAAAGTGAAGTCGTTCAGCCTCATAATTCCTCATCACAAGACTCTTAAGACCAGGCTCATAAATAGGAATCACACCCTGTTTAAGTCCTTCAATCTTTTCTTTGTCGATATCAACACAAGTCACATCTACACCCATCTCGGCAAAACATGCACCCGAAACTAAACCTACATAACCTGTACCTACAATTGCTATCTTCATAATACTAATTTATTATTTACCTGTTGAAATCTAATTTTCTCCTCAAATTATTAACCGGATATAGCACTGTGAGTATTCCTATAATACTTACTATAGCAAACACTACAAACAGATCAGAAATCTTTACAATTACCGGATATGAATCTATTATATATGCACCAGGCGTGTCGCTCAACCTGATAAACCCGAAGTGCTGTTGAAGCAAGCATAATATCAACCCTATTACTATACCTGTTATAATTCCTATAAATGTAATGAGCCATCCTTCATACATGAAAATATTGGCAATCATAGAATTTGAAGCACCCATATTGGTTAAACTATTGATATCATCCTTCTTTTCTACAATCAACATAGATAGCGAGCCCACCACATTAAAAACTGCAATAAGCAATATAAACGCTAATATAAGAAAAGTAACCCATTTCTCAATCTGAAGCATTCTATAAGATTCTCTTTGCTGTTCATACCTATCCTCAACTAAAAAATCGTCGCCTAGTATTTCCTGTATGTTTCTTTTTACTCTTTTTACAGACGCGGTTGGTATAACCTTAATATTGAGAGATGTAACCTCATTGTCATAATTAAGAAGCTCTCTAGCTAGCGATATGGGGATAATCGCCATTTGCTCATCATACTGAGGTGAATTTAGGCTAAAAACACCACCTATCTGAGCATATCCGGTTGTGAAAGCCGAAGAAGGATTTGCTA
>DUUR01000038.1 GCA_012841425.1 Bacteroidales bacterium
CTTACCATCTTGAACCATTTTAACTGCATGCTGAAAGTTAGCATCCGAACGTTGCTGACTTCCTACAGCTAAGATTACTCCATTATCACGAACAGCTTTTGTTAGTGCCTGGCCTTCTTTAATAGTAAATGTTAATGGCTTTTCAAGATAAATATCTTTCTTTGCTTTACATGCTTCAATTGCTATAAAGGCATGTGAGTGATCGGGTGTTGCAATAACTACCGCATCTATATCATCTCGTGCTATTAGTTCTGAATAGTGCTCATATGTTTCTATAGAAACCTCTGTCTCCTGTAAAGCATAATGCTCGTTTACTCTTTTAAGAAATCTTTCTCTCTTAATGCCATATACATCGCATCCTGCTACAACTCTAACATCAGGCATACCAATGAACCCTTGTAACAAATACATTGACTGCTGGCCTAGTCCAATAAATCCAAGGCGTAAAAGGCCGTCATCGCCCTCCCCTTTCTTGTTTTGTTTACAAGAAGCAAGGAATTGAGGGAACGCAACTACTCCAACTGCACCTACAGCTGCAGTTTTAATAAATTTTCTTCTAGATAATTGATTACTCATAACTTTAGATAATATTTATGTATAACTTTTTGTTATCCACGCAAATATAGCTCAATTTTCAAACTATTACCCTATTTTAACTAAAAAGAGTCGCTCCTAATGTTAATAATAAAGTTTATTGATTTGAATTAATATAGAATACTATTTGTTATTAGTAAAATTGCCATCTAATGACCCTAAATCTCACTAATTTTCCTAATTCACTCTAATTTCGTTTTAATGTTGCCTAAAAAAAATCCGATAAGAGGTTTTAATTTCTTATCGGATTTCATTTATGTATGTTGATCCTTGCAAAAATCTAAACTACTGGAAGCTTCCAAGGATCTCTGTAATATGCTTTTATCAACCTATTGGCTTCTAGGTTATCGAATGTGCCGGTTACATTATCCCATTTTAACCCTTGTCCAACGCGACTAGAGATATTGGCCATATGGCTTAATTTTGCTACTTCTGCTCCTATTGCTATATCGGCATTTGGAAGCTGGCGAGTGCGCATACAGTCTAGCATATTGCCTGCATGAAGGTGAAGGCCTTTGTTTTCTCCCATGCGCATTTCTACGGGTTCCATTCGTGGTGTATTGGGCTTGCGCTCGTCGTCACAAGGATAGCAGTAGGGGAAGTTGCGACTGTTTACTGCTTGCTCGGGCACTACCTCCCACCCTCGACGGGTAAGTATTAATGTTCCGTTTTCGCCATAAAATGCTACTCCTTCGCGCAGGTTGAAAAGTCCATTGCCAATACCACATGCATGATCCCAGACGATATTAAAATCGTCGTATTGATATGTTGCCATCAATGTATCGGGTGTTTCCATTGCATCGTTTGGGTAGCCAAATTTACCACCTGCACCATATACGTATGATGGCAAGCCAACATTCATTCCCTTCATGGCATAGTCGAGAAGGTGCACACCCCAGTCGGCCATCAACCCTCCGGCATAATCCCAGAAAAAGCGAAAGTTGTAATGGAACCTATTTTGATTATATGGTCTCTCAGGTGCTGGCCCAAGCCACATATCGTAATCTACTCCCGCCGGTGGAGCAGAATCGGGAACTACGGGTAGTGTCCATTTACTTGTTTGATATGCCCACACCTTTACAGTACGAACTTTACCTAATTGTCCACTCTGAACATAGGCGGCTGCTTCGTCCCAATGAGGATCGCTTCGTTGCCACTGATTTACTTGTACTATGCTATTGTACTTGCGGGCGGCTTTTACCATTATATCGCACTCTTCGATGGTGTTAGCCAATGGCTTTTCTACAAAAACATCCTTACCAGCTTCGCAGGCAGCTACCATCTGAAGGCAGTGCCAGTGGTCGGGGGTGCCAATTATAACCATATCAACATCTTTATTGTCGATTACCCTTCGCCAGTCTTTTACAAGCTGTGGGGGCTTTTTGCCAGTCATATCTTCCAATTCATTGGCGCGCTGATATAACCATTCATCGTCTATATCACATAGCGATACGCACTCTACCTCGGGATAGTTTAAAAATGCTTTGAGGTTGCTCCACCCTTGGTTGCGAAGCCCTATAACTCCTACTTTTATTTTGTTGCTTGGTGCATTCTGGCCATATAATGATGTGTATGATTTGCCCATCATTGGCGTTAAACTAAGGCCTGTGGCTGTTATAGCCGTTTTTTTCAAGAAATTGCGACGATCCATATATTCTACATTTAGATTAATTCTTATAGTTACAAAGTTAGCAAAGTTTGACAAAATTGATAGAATTTTACTTTTAATCGAATTTTTACTATTTAATTAACTAATTATTTATATTTTTGATTTTTTAGGTATCACTCAATAATTTTAATGTATCGGGTATGCAACAACTTAACGACTTCTTTACTACTCTTCATCAATATATAGGTGGAAACAACTGGTTTATATTTTTGCTATTGGGAACAGGGTTGTTTTTTACTCTATATCTTAAATTTCCTCAAATACGATATTTCAGGCACGCAATCAGGGTTGTAAGGGGCAAGTATGATAAGAAAGATGCAAAGGGTGATACCACTCACTTTCAATCGCTTGCAACTGCATTATCTGGCACTGTAGGCACTGGTAATATTGCGGGGGTGGCTCTGGCGGTTCATCTGGGTGGTCCGGCTGCTATTTTCTGGATGCTGGTTACTGCTTTCTTGGGTATGTGCACCAAATTTGTGGAGGTTACGATTTCGCATAAGTACAGGGAGTTTGATGTGAAAGGGATGGTGGCGGGGGGACCGATGTATTTTATGAAGAGCCGACTTAACATCAGGCTAAATAATGGCAAAATGATTAAAACGGGCTACTGGCTAGGTGGGTTTTTTGCTGTGGCTACTGTTTTATCGTCGTTTGGAACGGGCAGCCTCCCGCAGATAAATAGTATTTCTAATGCCATGTTTGCAACTTTTGGTATTGAGCATATTATCACTGGCGCTGTTATGGCTATTTTGCTGGGGCTTATTATTATTGGTGGTATTAAACGTATTGCTAAGGTTACCGAAAGGCTGGTTCCGTTTATGGCTATTGTTTACTTTTTGGGTGCCATTGCGGTTATCCTGTTTAATTATGAGAATATTGTTCCTTCGTTTTTATCGATGTTTACCAACTTGTTTAACGGCACTTCTGCGGTTGGGGGTTTCTTGGGTGCTGGCTTTGCTTTTGCATTTAATAATGGTGTAAACAGGGGGCTGTTTTCGAATGAGGCGGGACAAGGGTCGGCGCCCATTGCGCATGCTGCTGCTAAGGCGCACGAACCAGTTTCGGAGGGTATGGTGTCTATTCTTGAGCCTTTTATTGATACTATAATTATTTGTTTCCTCACGGGGATGGTGCTGCTATCGTCGGGCGTATGGAAAGAAAAGGTTTATAATCAGTTTCAGAAAACAGATATTGTTGTGCTTGCGGCAACTTATGACGAGGGCAATGCTGAGGATGTGGCAGTGCTTAGTGGTTATCTGAATAACAAGTCGTCTATTTCTTTTTACACGGGCGACCTGCAGGTTGTGAATGGAGAAATTGTTAATGAAAACTC
>DUUR01000004.1 GCA_012841425.1 Bacteroidales bacterium
AAATTTACAACAATAACATCAACATATGTTCCACTTCCAATTGAGAATGTGGATACAGACCAAATAATACCCGCACGCTTCCTTAAAGCCACAACAAGAGAAGGTTTTGGCGATAATCTTTTTGCAGACTGGAGATACGATAAGGATGGAAACCCCAAAAGTGATTTTGTACTAAATAACCCAACATACAAGGGCGATGTTTTAGTAGCAGGAAAGAACTTCGGAAGTGGTAGTAGTCGCGAGCACGCTGCTTGGGCTATAGGTGGCTATGGGTTTAAGGTAGTAGTTTCTAGCTTTTTCGCCGATATATTTCAAAACAATGCGCTTAACAACGGCATACTTCCAGTGGTAGTATCTGATGAGTTTCTCAGTCAACTGTTTTCATCTTCCAACAACGATGCCAATGCAACGATTACAGTAGACCTTGAAGCACAGAAAATAACAAATAACGCTACAGGTGAATCTGAATCATTCGAGATAAATCCCTATAAAAAGGAATGTCTTCTTAAAGGATTGGATGATATCGACTATCTAATGTCTAATATGGATAAGATATTGCAATTTGAGCAACAGCGCCCATATGCATATAAATAAGATAAACGGCTAGGTAAAATCTCATAGCTTAAACATTTTGTGAAATATGAGGAAAATAGAGATAATGGATACCACCCTTCGCGATGGTGAACAAACTTCAGGTGTTTCATTTGCAGCGCAGGAAAAATTGAGTGTAATAAAGCTTCTATTAGATGAACTTAAAGTAGACAGGGTAGAGATTGCCTCAGCACGAGTATCGGAGGGCGAGTTTAAGTCGGTTCAAAAAATGGCTCAATGGGCCAAATCTAATGGTTATATCAATAAACTCGAAGTACTTGGTTTTGTAGATGGAACAACATCATTAGAGTGGATAGTTAAAGCAGGATGCAAAGTGGTGAATCTGCTTTGCAAGGGTTCGAAGAAGCATTGCATATATCAGCTCAAGAAGACTCCGCAAGAGCATCTCAGCGATGTTAAACAATGCGTCAACAAAGCTAAGGAGATGGGCCTATCGGTCAACCTCTATTTAGAGGATTGGTCTAATGGTATGCGCGACTCTAAAGATTATGTGTTTCAAATGATGGATGGGCTAAAAGATGAGCCTATTACAAGGTTTATGCTGCCCGACACTCTTGGAATTTTAAATCCAGACGAAGCTGGTGTGTTCTGTGCCGAAATGATTGAGCGTTATCCCAATCTCCATTTCGATTTTCATGCTCATAACGATTATGATTTTGCTGTTGCAAATGTATTTGAGGCAATAAAAGCTGGAGTTAAGGGTGTTCATGTCACTGTAAACGGACTTGGAGAGAGGGCTGGTAATGCACCCTTAACAAGTGTTGCTGCGCTCATACACGACCACTTGGGTTATACAACCAACATGGATGAGACTAAGTTATACAGCGTTAGCAAGGTAGTCGAGAGTTACTCAGGAGTTCGTATTCCAAATAACAAACCAGTAATTGGCGATAATGTTTTTACACAGGTTGCAGGTATTCATGCCGATGGCGATAATAAAAAAAATCTATATTTCAACAATCTCATGCCCGAACGTTTCGGGCGTTATAGAGAGTATGCATTAGGCAAAAATGCTGGTCGCTCAAACATCATTAAGAATTTAGAGACATTAGGTATTGAGCTAGATGATGCTGCAACAAAAAAAGTAAC
This sequence comes from Bacteroidales bacterium, assembly GCA_012841425.1. GTDB lineage: Bacteria > Bacteroidota > Bacteroidia > Bacteroidales > Dysgonomonadaceae > Proteiniphilum. Next base: position 1,702 of record DUUR01000004.1, read on the forward strand.
CGCACGAATCATCGAGCTTGGAGATAAGAAGGAGCTGGTAAGTCTCGACGAGCTACCATATATAGTGTCAGATGTGCTAAAGAATGGCAACGATTATAAGGATATTAAAATGCTCAATTACTCACTGTCTCTCACAGATGGATTGAGGCCAACTGCAACTGTAAAGATATCAATCAAAGGAAAAGTATATCAAGAAACAGCTGCTGGTGAAGGGCAATATCATGCATTTTCTAAAGCAATGTTTAAGATATACAGGCAGTTGTCAAAGCCAGTGCCTGAGCTTATAGATTATGAAGTTGTAATACCCCCTGGTGGCAAAACAAATGCATACGTGCAAACCATTATTACTTGGAAGTTTGAAGAGAAGATATTTAAAACCAGAGCGCTTAACATCGATCAAACCGTGGCTGCTATTAGTGCTACAATGAAGATGCTTAACATGCTCGAGAGTGGTAATATTCCAAATATGAATTACTTGCCACTTCCATAATAATCTAATAGGTATAAATCAGCATCACACATATTTTATTATTCAAAATACAGAATATAAAAGAATAAATAAGTTTGAAATTAAAAACAAATGAGTCTGAAATAAACAACAACAGATTTTAGACAAAAATATATAATATAAAAAACGAATGAAATTGAATATAGCGGTATTACCCGGAGACGGTATAGGTCCCGAGATAATGAAACAGGCATTAATGGTTACAGAAGCAATATGCAGTAAATTTGGACACGAGCTTAATCATAAAGAAGCTATTGTTGGTGCTAATGCAATTGATGCCACGGGCGACCCATACCCTTCACAAACTCACGAGCTCTGTATGCAGAGTGATGCAATACTCTTTGGTGCAATTGGCGACCCTAAGTATGATAACGATCCCAACGCAAAGGTTCGTCCCGAGCAGGGTCTTCTTCGTATGCGCAAACAGTTGGGTCTCTACGGAAATATCCGCCCCGTAATGACATTCCCTTCACTTCTTCATAAATCACCCTTACGTGCCGATTTGGTTGAAGGGGCCGATTTTGTATGTATAAGAGAGCTCACCGGAGGCATTTATTTTGGTAGTCCTCAAGGTCGCAGCGAAGATGGCAACACAGCATATGATACATCTGTGTATACGCGTGAAGAAATTGAGCGTGTCTTACATCTTGCATATAAATTTGCAGGACAACGCCGGAAAAAAGTAACTGTTGTAGATAAGGCAAACGTTATTGCTACTTCTCGACTTTGGAGACAGATTGCTCAGGAAATTGCACCTCAGTATCCCGATATCGAAACAGACTTTCTTTTCGTAGACAATGCCGCTATGCGTATAATTCAATGGCCAAAGAGTTTTGATGTAATGGTTACAGAAAACCTGTTTGGCGATATTCTAACAGACGAAGCTTCAGTTATTACTGGCTCAATGGGCTTGCTTCCTTCCGCTTCAATGGGTGTTCATACATCTCTTTTCGAGCCAATTCACGGTTCATACCCACAAGCCGCGGGCAAAGATCTTGCAAATCCGGTTGCAATGATCTTATCGGTAGCGCTTATGTTTGAGTATACATTCAACCTTACAGACGAGGGTGCACTCATACGAGAAGCTGTAAATGCCAGTCTCGAAGAAGGTGTTGTAACAGAAGATATTGCCGATGGAGGCAAAGTATATAAGATGAGCGAAGTGGGTGAGTGGATTACCGATTATATAAAAAACAGATAATATTGATTATAGAAGCATTATTTTAAAATTCATGCAATAAGATAGAAGTTGTTTTTTTATAATAAGAAGTAAGTTAAAGTAGAAATGAATAAAAACACTAAAAATATAAGCAATTTACGAAGTGCAACCAGCACTCAGGGAAGGCGAATGGCAGGGGCCAGAGCACTTTGGCATGCAAATGGTATGACCAAAGAGCAAATGGGTAAGCCCATTATTGCCATAGCCAACTCATTTACTCAATTTGTACCAGGTCATGTTCACCTACACGATATTGGTCAGATGGTAAAAAAAGAGATTGAGAAACTTGGTTGTTTTGCTGCCGAATTTAATACAATAGCTGTTGATGATGGCATTGCCATGGGACACGATGGTATGCTATACTCATTGCCCTCACGTGATCTTATAGCAGATTCTATTGAATATATGGTAAATGCTCATAAGGCAGACGCACTAATCTGTATCAGTAACTGCGATAAGATTACTCCAGGAATGCAGATAGCTGCAATGCGATTAAATATTCCGGCCATCTTTGTCTCGGGGGGACCAATGGAAGCGGGTAAGATTGGAGATGAGCAGGTTGATCTTATAGATGCTATGATTGAGTCTGCCGATGAGTCTGTATCCGACGACCGTGTTGCTCAACTCGAAGTTTCGGCTTGTCCCACTTGTGGTTCATGCTCAGGGATGTTTACCGCCAACTCAATGAACTGCCTTAACGAGGCAATAGGTCTAGCTCTTCCAGGTAATGGCACTATTGTAGCTACTCATCAAAACCGTAAGGAGTTGTTTGTAAAAGCTGCAAGACAGATTGTGAAAAATGCCGAGAGATATTATTTCGAAGGTGATGACAGTGTACTTCCACGAAATATTGCAACTCGTCAGGCATTTCTAAATGCAATGACACTCGATATTGCTATGGGTGGTTCAACAAATACCATACTTCATACTTTGGCAATTGCTCATGAGGGTAATATAGATTTTAATCTCGATGATATAGATACACTTTCTCGTCGCGTCCCGTGCGTGTGTAAAGTCGCTCCAAATTCAAAAGATTATCACATTCAGGATGTTAACCGTGCTGGAGGAATAATGGGTATCTTAAAAGAACTTGCTGATGCAGGCTTGCTCGATACTTCGGTTTACAG
>DUUR01000039.1 GCA_012841425.1 Bacteroidales bacterium
CCTCAATGGAAGAGTTTCCAGAATGTGAATTTTATTAAAGTAAATAACTGTTTACTTGCCCTACAAAAAATATCAATATATCATAGGAGTTTATTTGATATTCCAATAATAGGCATTTCAGGTAGTAACGGCAAAACTATAGTAAAGGAGTGGTTATACCAACTGCTCGACAAAGATTATAATATTGTCAGGTCGCCTCGTAGCTATAATTCTCAAATTGGCGTCCCATTATCTGTATGGCAGTTAAGCAAGGAGGCCGATTTGGGTATTTTTGAAGCAGGTATTTCTATGCCAAATGAAATGGAGTTACTAGAGCCCATTATAAAACCTACAATCGGAATACTTACAAAAATAGGTGAAGCGCATCAAGAGAATTTTAGCTCTCTTCAGCAGAAGATAATGGAGAAGCTGGAGTTATTTATTAACTGTGAAGTGCTAATTTACGACGAAGATAATCAACTGGTAGATAGATGTATCGATTTAAAGGTTCTATCTCAAAAAGCTTTTACGTGGTCTCGAATAAATAGAGACGCTCATCTTTATATTTCACGAATTGAGAAAAAGCAAGATGTAACACACATAAGCTATTCTTTTATGAATTTCGATTATAATTTTAGTATTCCTTTTATCGATGATGCCTCAATAGAAAATGCAATTAATTGTCTTGCTGTAGCTCTTTATTTGCATGTCTCACCTACGGAAATATCAGATAGAATGACTACTCTCGATCCTGTTGCTATGAGACTCGATGTGCGTAAAGGTAAAAGAGGTTGTCTAATAATAAATGATAGTTACAACTCAGATATAAACTCTATAAAAATTGCTCTCGACTTCCAGCAACAGCGTAAGTTGCAGCAATCTTTAAAAAAAACCCTAATACTCTCTGATATATTACAAACAGGTGTTTTACCAAAAATTCTATATAAGAGAGTAGCTGAAATGATAGAACAGAGTGGTATTCAAAGATTGATAGGTATTGGAAAGGATATACATGCAAATGCAGAATTATTTAATCTGCAGGATAAATCATTTTTTATATCTACAGAGGAATTCCTCAAAAATGTAACAATAGAATCTTTTAATAACGAATTGATATTACTCAAGGGAGCACGAAGGTTCCACTTCGAAAAGATTAACACTCACTTGGAAGAAAGAATACATGAAACACGGCTCGAAGTAGATCTTGATGCCGTGGTGCATAATTTTAATTTTTACAAATCCCAGTTGAAGCCCAATGTTAAGCTTGTATGCATGGTAAAAGCAAATGGTTATGGTGTCGGCGCAGTTGAAATTGCTAAAACACTACAATATCATAGATGCGATTATCTTGCAGTGGCAGTAGCAGAAGAGGGCGTTTCTCTAAGAAATGAAGGTATTTCACTGCCAATAATTGTTCTTAATCCTGAAGTGAATGGTTTTGATGAATTATTCTCAAATGAACTTGAACCTGAAGTCTATAATTTTAGAATTCTTGAAGCATTTATAAGAGAGTCTGAGCGTAGAGGTGTAACCAATTATCCTATCCATTTAAAAATTGATACAGGTATGCATCGTTTAGGTTTCCAAATAGAAGATATCGAGAAATTAATAAACATATTAAAAGAGCAAAAAGGATTAAGAGTAAATTCAATCTTCTCTCACCTTTCAGCAAGTGAAAGTTGGAAATTTGATGATTTTACTCATCAACAAATTAATAGATTTAGGCATTCGGCAGGAATTATAGAGAAAGAATTAGACCACCCTATAAATAAACACATACTTAACTCCGCTGGTATCGAACGCTTTCATGATTATGAATGGGATATGGCAAGATTGGGGATTGGTTTATATGGTGTTAGCCCCAGTAAACTAAAAGGTTTACAGAATGTGTCTACTTTAAAGAGTACAATACTGCAAATTAAAAATATATCACAAGAAGAGACTATTGGTTATGGACGAAAAGAAAAACTTAGTCGCGATGCACGAATTGCAACCATTCGTTTTGGTTATGCTGACGGATTAGATAGGAAGTTCGGAAATAGGAATGGTAAAGTTTTAATTAATGGAGAGTATGCTCCCATAGTAGGTAATGTTTGTATGGATCTTACAATGGTTGATGTAACCGATATTACAGCAGAAGAAGGAGATATAGCAATTCTCTTCGGTGATAAGCTCACAGTAACAGACTTAGCTGAAAGTATAGGAACTATTCCATACGAGATATTAACTTCTGTTTCTCCTCGTGTAAAAAGAGTATATGTTAAAGAGTGATTTATTATTATAGTTTTTTGTTGTGCTTTTGGAAAATACTATTTATACTTAATCATTATAATTTTAAATACCTTCACCCATCAAATCCATACACTTAAACATATTCATATAAATTCAATTAATTAAATTATAATGCACAAAAAAAGCATCTCCGAAGAGATGCTTTTTTTAATATGTTTTTGTCTTGTCGAATTAGTCAACGAAGAATATTGCAACACGGTTCCAATCGTTTTCAGCATATGGCTGTTCGGTGTCACCCTTCCAGTCAATTGAGATACGATCGCTGCTGATTCCATGATCATTGATCAATGCATCTGCAACCGCTCTTGCACGTCTTTCAGAAAGTGCGAAGTTGTATTCAGGAGTACCTGTTTGTCTATCAGCATAAGCTACAATGTTTACTTTCGCGCTATCGTTAGCCTTCATGTATTCAGCAG
>DUUR01000040.1 GCA_012841425.1 Bacteroidales bacterium
AAAGGAAGGGTGCAGAGAATGCTACTTCAGCAAATGGAATTGGGTGAACCCGATCATTCTGGAAGAAGAAGACCTGTAGAAATTGAAGGTGCAACTAATTGGATGGAGGTTGACGAAGTAATTGTTAGCGTGGGGGTATCTCCCAACCCTCTTATACCTCAATCATTTTCGGGATTAGAAATAACTTCTTGGGGAACAATAGTTGTAAATAATGATACGATGCAAACTGCAGACGATAGTATATTTGCAGGGGGCGATATTGTAAGAGGCGGGGCAACTGTAATTCTGGCTATGGGTGATGGCAGAAAAGCTGCAAAGTCTATGAACGACCATTTAACATCTAGGTGTTAATATAGTGATTTCATTTTATTAACAATTAAATATTCTCAATCTGTATATTTTCAATTGTTTTAAACTAATAGTTTTTATCACAATCGTCTTAGACTATTGTTCATAATAATTACCTTATAATAGTTGTCTTTACACCTAGTGTATTTTCTGATCATATAATTAAATTAAACAGTCAATGAAAATTTTAGCTGATGCGCATATACCTTATCTAAAGGGAGTTATAGAACAGTTTGGAGAAGTAGAGTATCTACCAGGTAATATGTTTACCAAAGAATCTATAAAGGATAAAGATGCGCTAATAGTACGAACTGTAACTCATTTTGGTGAAGAGATTCTTGATGGCAGCAATGTTAAAATTATTTGCTCTGCTACCATTGGCTTTGATCATATAGATACTGAATATTGCAACACAAATAATATTGCTTGGCGCACTGCTCCAGGCTGTAACGCCAATTCTGTTGAACAGTATGTAACTGCTTCTTTGCTTTATCTGGCCAAGAAATATAATTTCAATTTAACGGATAAAACAATTGGTATTGTGGGTGTTGGAAATGTAGGATCTAAAGTTGAAATTGCTTGTAAGAAGCTGGGCATGAGAGTACTGTTAAACGATCCCCCAAGAGAGAAAAGTGAGGACTCATCGGGTTTTGTTGATATAGAAACTATTAAAAGAGAATCTAATTTTATTACATTTCATACTCCGTTAGTAAAAACAGGAAAATACAAAACATTTCATTTGGCCGATGATAAGTTCTTTGATGAGGTATTGTCTAGGCCATTTATTATAAATGCTGCTAGGGGCGGTGTAACTAGCAACAACTCTCTTAAAAAAGCTATTAGAAGTAGTAAAATCTCTGGTGCTGTAATTGATTGCTGGGAAAATGAACCAGAAATAGATTGTGAATTACTGGAGCTAGTTGATATCGCCACTCCACATATTGCAGGTTATTCTGCTGATGGAAAGTGGACCGCAACACGTATGAGCATTGAGAATTTAATTGATTTCTTTAATTTACAGGTTAGCCCTGAGTATTTGGAAATTCCACATCCAATTGAGCCTATAATTGATTTACAGAGTAATATAGAAGAAGACCAATTATCTCATTCAGTGTGGCATACATATAATCCAGTAAAAGAAAGTGAGTTGTTAAAATTAAATCCACAAAAGTTTTACTGGTTTAGATCTAATTATCCATTACGAAGAGAATATCACGCATATTCTGTTGTAAATACAACAAATCCTATAAAAGTATTATTAGAGAACCTAGGTTTTAATGTATAGTGTATCTTTCATTTAAGCTAAATGAAAAGAAGATGTATACAGTTCTAGGCAAGTTTTAATGAATTATATTATTGCGCTAAATAGTTAATTATTACGTTTAAGTGACTTTAATTATTAATGCAAATAAATAAATCTGCAAACTTTGTTTTTAAGTCAAAATGAGGTAAATTTGTACCAAGAATAAATCAATGGCAACTACTCCATTAAAGCGTAAATAAATATTTAGAATTAATTTATAATATACACATCATGAAAAGAATTTCTCGTTTATTATCACTAGTACTTCTACTAGGTGTTGCACTATTTGCCACGTCATGTAGTAGTAAGTTAAAACCACTCTCACAGAACAACTTTAATGTTACTCCATCGCCACTTGAAACAGTGGGAAATCAGGTTCCAGTAACTATTAATGCAACTTTTCCAGAGAAATGGTTTAATAAAAATGCAATTGTTACAATTACACCTGTATTGAAATATGGCAATAACCAAGAACTTGCTGGTACACCTTATAGTTTTCAGGGTGACAATATTTCAGGAAACAGAACTGCCGTAAGTCAGAGCAGAGGTGGTAACTTCACCTTGAACAGCACCTTCCCTTTTGAAGATGCTATGCAGTCATCTGAACTTTATCTAAGATTTGATGGAAGAGTTAAAAACAAACGTTCTAACCTACCCGATCTAAAGGTTGCTGATGGTGTAATTGCTACTTCTGCACTTGCAGATGTTGCCACTACAACTCCATCTGTTGCTCCTGACGGATTCCAAAGAATTATTCAAGACAAACAGGAAGCTAATATTATGTTTGTTATTCAACAAGCAAATCTTCGCCAGAGTGAGCTAAACAAGCAAGATATGGCAACCTGGAAGCAACGTGTAGAAGAAGCGTTTAAAGATCCTAAACAGAACGTAAATGTTGAAGTATCGGCATACGCATCGCCCGACGGTGGTTTAACGCTTAACGAAAGACTTGCTGCTCAACGTGAGCAAAACACTTCTAATTATTTAGAGGGTGAGTTGAGCAAAAGAAATATCGATACTGATGTGTTTGCACATTACACAGCTCAGGACTGGGAGGGTTTCCGCCAACTAGTTTCTGCTTCAAACTTGCAAGATAAAGATCTTATCTTAAGAGTTCTTGAGATGTATCCTGACTCTGAAACGAGAGAAAGAGAAATCAAAAACATTTCGTATGTATTTGATGACCTAGCTACTACTGTGCTTCCTCAGCTACGTCGTTCAAGAATTACTGCTAACATCGAAATTATTGGTAAGTCTGATGAAGAGATCATGACTGCTTGGACTAATAATCCTAAAGAATTGTCTGTTGATGAGCTACTATATGCTTCAACTTTAACTAACGATGAAAGTGTAAAAGAGAGTGTTTATCAGTATGTAACTGCTAACTTCACTAACGACTACAGAGGTTGGAACAACATTGGTACAATGTATTTCAAACAAGGTGACTATGCAAAAGCAGAACAAGCATTTAATCGTGCTGCTCAGGTAAACCCTAATGCTCCTGAAGTAAATATGAATAAAGCATTATTAGCTATTCATGAGAATGACTTAACCATCGCTAACGAGTTACTTGGAAGATCGGCTGGTGCTGATGGACTTGATGAAGCAATGGGATTATTAAACTTATTGCAAGGAAATTACAATCAATCAGTAAGTGCATACGGTAACAGCTACACAAACAATGCAGCACTTGCTTCTATTTTAGTTTCAGACTATAATAAAGCAAAGCAAACACTAGAAAATGTAGAAAAACCTGATGCTACTACAGCCTATCTGTTGGCTATAATTGCTTCTAGAACTAACAACTTCAACGATGTAATTTCTAACTTAAGAAATGCAATTGGTCAAGACAGAACAATTGCTGTTAAAGCACTTAACGACTTAGAGTTTGCAAAATACCGCACTAATCAAGAGTTTATGTCGTTATTAAAATAAAAAGAAATTTCTTGAAAAATAACCTGTAATTTATAAACGTAGGTTTTGTTAAAAGAGTGACTCTAATCGGGTCACTCTTTTATTATATAGACACTTTTATTCTTCTTTTATCAATTATTTTTTTTCATAAATCACATCACTATATATTGTTTAATACCACACACCTATATAAACGTCTTAATTCATTGTCTTAATTCAACAGTCTTTTTTATTATCTTTGCACCTCTATTTTAAACTATTGACACAATTAATTTTTATGATGAATTTTGTAGAAGAACTTCGCTGGAGAGGTATGATTCATGAGATTATGCCTGGAACAGAAGAGCAGTTACAGAAAGAAAGAACTTCGGGGTACTTAGGAATTGATCCTACGGCCGACTCGTTACACATTGGCCATCTTGTGGGAGTAATGATGTTAAAGCATTTTCAACGTGCGGGACACACGCCTATAGCTCTTGTGGGTGGTGCCACTGGTATGATTGGCGATCCATCGATGAAGTCTTCAGAAAGGAACTTGTTGGATGAAGAAACATTACGTCACAATCAGGAGGCTATACAAAAACAATTAGCAAAGTTTCTTGATTTTGAGAGTGATATTCCTAACAGGGCTCAGTTAGTAAATAACTACGACTGGATGAAGGGTTATAGCTTCCTTAATTTTATTAGAGATATTGGCAAGCATATTACTGTTAACTATATGATGTCCAAGGATTCTGTTAAGAAACGTA
>DUUR01000041.1 GCA_012841425.1 Bacteroidales bacterium
AAACCCGATCAGTTATATTTGCGTTATAACCATTTGTAATTAAAGATGACGCTAAAACAAATATATATGGATAACATGGATTATGGAGTAATTGGAAATTGTCGTTCAGCCGCACTTGTATCAAAAATGGGTAGTATAGACTGGTTTTGCTTTCCCGATTTCGACTCACCCTCTATTTTTGCTAAGTTGTTGGATAAAGAAAAAGGTGGAAGCTTCCACTTTGAAGTCTCTGACGATTACAATATAACACAAAAATATAACGGAAATACTAATATTCTGATGACTCGATTTGAGTCGCCCGACAGTGGTTTTATAGTGTTTGACTATATGCCTCGATACCGAACTACAGAGCTTCAGCATTATATGCCTCCCGAAATTCATAGACTTATTAGGGTGTTTAAAGGGAAGCCTAAAGTGAGAGTTATTTACGACCCTAAAATAAATTATGCACGTGAAGAGGTAAGGCATGAGATTGTCGGGAGCTACATTAAAACTCATTCGGTAGAAGATTCTGAAGACAAGGTCTATCTATATACCAGTATGGATCATGAGAAGGTTTTAAATAGAGAGGAGATAGGGTTGGATGACCATCATTTCTTTCTTTTGTCATACAACCAAAAGCTTGTTAACATCGACCTGAACAGGGTAATGTTGGAGTTTGAGAGAACTAAGGTTTACTGGCTAAATTTTGTGAATAGATCGAGAGATTATGTGGAGCATAATGATATGATTAAACGTAGCCTTTTGGTGTTGAAGCTTCTTTCGTATCAGGAGTCGGGTGCCATGCTGGCCGCCGTTACAACCAGTTTGCCCGAAACAATTGGTGAGACCAGGAATTGGGATTATCGCTACTGTTGGTTGCGAGATGCTTCTATGTCTATTGATACGCTATTGTTTATGCGACAAAAGACGGCAGCTGAAAGGTTTATTGATTTTATTAAAAAGATAACAAAAAAATCACGTGATGAGCCTGTGCAAATTATGTATGGGATAAGGGGTGAGTTGGATCTTACTGAAGAGATTTTGCCTCATTTAAGTGGTTATGAAAACTCGCATCCTGTAAGAATTGGTAATGCTGCTTATTATCAAGAACAAAACGATTCTATTGGTTATCTACTGGATGTCATTTATAAGTATTATCTCTACTTCCCCGGTACACTGGATGAGGTGGAAGAGATATGGGAAATTATAAAAAACCTAGTTAGATCTGTTCTTGTTTCGTGGAAGAAGCCCGATAGAAGCATTTGGGAGTATAGAACTAAAGAGCATCATTTTGTATTCTCGAAAGTAATGAGTTGGGTTGCAATTGATAGAGCGTCGTTAATTGCCGAACTGTTGCAACGCGATTATTATGCTATTGAGTGGCGTAAAGAGGCTGATATCATAAAGAAAGAGGTGCATGAAAAGGGTTGGAATGAAGAGTTGCAATCTTTTACTCAGGCTTATGAAAACAATGATGCAGATTCATCTCTTCTTCTGATGTATTTCTATGATTTTATTGATGTTGATGATGAGCGGTTTGTTAAAACGGTGCAACACATTAAAAAAGAACTATATCACGAGGGGTTGATGTATAGGTATAAGGCAGAAGATGATTTTGGTGTGCCTACCTCATCATTCACAATTTGCACATTCTGGTTGATAGATGCTCTGTTTATGATTGGAGAAAAAGAGGAGGCTAAGGAGATATTTGAGAATATGATTTCTTATTCAAACCATTTGGGCTTGTATAGTGAAGACCTCGACTTTAAGTCTAAGCGACAGTTAGGTAACTTCCCTCAGGCTTATTCTCATCTGGCATTTATTAATACGGCTGCACTCTTCTCGGAAGAGAAAACGCTGTCTCAATTTATTAGGCCGTAATGTAAATAAAATAGTACTATTGACTAGTATCTTTATTAAGGGATACTGGGGCTGAGTTGATTTTAGCAAAAGAACCAGGATAGTTTGTATTTATAAAATCTATTAGTTTTTCGCGAATAAAGACACGCAAGTCCCAATTCTTACCAGATTCGGAGCTGCTGACTAATACTCGCAGCTCTTTATACCATTCTTTACTTTCTGTAACCTGAATGTTTTGCACCCTTCCGTCCCAATCTGGGTGGTCTTTAACAAGTCGGGCCAACTCTTCTCGAAGAGGCTCTAAGGGTAGATCGTAGGAGACATACAGCATGGCTGTTCCAAGTATTTCAGATTCTGTTCTTGTCCAATTTTGAATAGGGTTGTTAAGGAAGTATTCTATGGGTACAATTAATCTTCGCTGGTCCCATATCTTTACAACTGCATAGGTGATATTTATCTCTTCTATACGCCCCCATTCGCCTTCAATTACAACCACATCATCAATTCTTATTGGTTGTGTAAAAGCAATTTGTATTCCTGAGAATACTTGCCCAAAGCTCTTTTGAGCAGCAAACCCAATAATGATACCTGCAACACCTGCCGACGCTAGTAGGCTAATTCCCAGCTCTCTGATAGATTCAATTGTCATTAAAGCTATAGCAACAAAAATAAATGCTATAACAATAATGATAATTCTTTCTAGCATACTTATCTGTGTTAGCTTCTTTCTTGCTTCGAGGTTATTGCTGTTTGTTATATCTAGCTTTCTTTGCCAGTAATGAAATAAACCTCTGATAACTTGAATTATGAGCCATCCAACTGTAAGTATGAGAAGTATCTCGCTTATCTTTTGAAAAACGAAGAACAGTCGTTCACTCTCTTTTAAGAATGAACTGAATATATTAAGGAGTATCGCAAAAATTGCCCAAATACCAGGTACTCTAAAAAGGCGTACAATAAAATCATCTATTTTACTCTTGCTCTTGAGAGCTTTTGCACGCCATTTTCTTATTATAAAATTATAAATTGCTGTGAGCAGACCAAAGAGTGCAATAAATACAAGTGAAATTAGTAGATAGCGTACCGAGTCGTTTTGAGAAATATTATTTATAAAATCCATTTATAGAGTCTTTATAATTTAAGAACCATTTTTATTCAATTAGAACAAGATATGTTTTCAAGATTATTTATCTGTTCTGAAATTAACGAATTAAATTAGTTAAGAAAGGAACAACAGACGACTGCAGCGG
>DUUR01000042.1 GCA_012841425.1 Bacteroidales bacterium
GCCGAGATGCTAAATATCAGTCTCAATACAGTTCTCACACACCGCAAAAATATAATTCGCAAGACTGGTGTCAAAACAGTATCGGGGCTCACATTCTACTGTTTAAGAAACGGACTATTGACTATGTAATCTTTTAATTTTTAATATAAATGGCAAAAAAATCCTTCCTTCATATCCCCTTAACCAATTGGGGTGAGGTATCAAAACAAAATTATAGTATAGCAATTCTGCCATGGGGTGCCGTAGAGCCTCATAATTATCATCTTCCATATCTAACCGACTGCATCCTAACTTACGAAGTAGCAAGCGATGCGGCCGAGTTGGCGCACAAGCAGGGTGTTGTTAGCATGGTAATGTCTCCCGTATATTTTGGATCTCAAAACCCAGGGCAATGGAACAAACCTTTTTGTGTTCATACAAGAACCGAAACACAAAAAGCTATCCTGGTAGATATAGTTACATCATTAAATATACAGGGAATTACAAAGCTGGTTATTGTAAACGGTCACGGTGGCAATACTTTTAAACCCTACATAAGAGATTTACAAGTTGAGTTTCCAGAGTTTCAAATTGTAGTGGTAGACTGGTGGACTATCATTTCGTCCGACGGTTATTTCGAAGAAAAGCCCGATGAGCATGCAGGTGAGTTAGAAACATCTGTAATGCTACATTATCACCCCCAGCTGGTAAACATGCAAAGTGCTGGCGATGGTGCCGTAAAACCAGTTAAAGTTGATGCATTAAACCAAAAGATTGGTTGGGCACCTCGTAACTGGGACGAAGTATCGGAAGATACAGGAATTGGCAACCCTAAAAAGTCTACAGCCTCAAAAGGCAAAGCCTTTGCAGAAGCAGTTGTAGATAAAATCAGCAAGCTGCTGGTAGATCTCGACAATGCTTAGCATAATTTGTAGCAACAAAATATATCTTATATAAATCTAAACACTTTTAAATGAGAGCAGAATAATGTATTTTTGTCTCTTCTTAAATAATAAATAATAAAATATGAGTAATCAGAGAGAGAAGCTTTTCACTGATTTTCCACCTGTTTCCACAAATGAGTGGATGGAAGTTGTAGAAAAGGACCTTAAAGGTGCCGATTTCCAAAAAAGGCTGGTATGGAAAACAAAAGAAGGGTTTAATGTAAATCCATTTTACAGAGCAGAGGATATAGAAGGTTTTGCCTCTGCCGAAAATCTACCCGGAGAGTTCCCCTATGTTCGCAGCACAAGAAAAGACAACTTGTGGTATGTAAGACACGAAATTAAGGTAGATGACTTTAGTGAAGCAAACAAAAAGGCACTCACTTTATTAACAAAAGGAGTAACCTCATTTGGCTTTCAGTTGCCAAAGAACCAACTGTCGGCACAGAATCTTGCAATTCTATTGAATGGCATCGCCCCCGATAAGGTAGAGCTAAACTTCAGAACATGCATCTCGCGCACAATCGAACTTGCAAAGTTGGTTGTAGACTATGTAAAAGCCCAAAACCTCAATCCGCTTGAGTGCTTTGGCTCAATTGAATTTGACCCATTCAGAAAGATTCTCAAAAAAGGGGTGGACGAGCCCAACTGGATCGAAAAATCGGTTGAGATAGTTAACATCACCGCACCACTACCACGTTACAAAGCAATTTCTGTGGCAGGCAACATGATAAATGATGCAGGTGCTTATAGCTACCAAGAACTCGGATATTCTCTTTCATACGGCAATCAGGTGCTGTCGGCACTTATAGAAAATGGTGTAGACCCATCAACAGCAGCAAAGAAAATAAAGTTTGAATTAGGTGTAGGCTCCAACTATTTTATGGAGATAGCAAAATTTAGAGCTGCACGTTGGTTATGGGCCAATATTGTTGGAGCATACAAAGCTCCCTGTCCACACGATTGCGATAATAAAGCTGACGATGGCACATGCAGATGTGCAGCAAAAATGAATATACATGCTACAACATCACAGTTCAACCAGTCGCTTTACGATCCCTATGTTAATTTGCTCCGTACACAAACAGAAGCAATGTCTGCAACATTAGGCTCGGTAGACTCACTCACGGTGCGTCCGTTTGACGAAACATTTGAAACTCCAACAGAGTTTGCAGAAAGGATTGCTATCAATCAGCAACTTCTACTTAAAGAAGAGGCCCATTTTGATAAGGTTACCGACCCATCTGCTGGTTCGTACTATATCGAAACCCTTACTTCTTCGTTGGCCGAGCAGGCATGGAACCTATTCCTCGAAACAGAAGAAACAGGTTTCTATAACTCTCTTCAAGCAGGAACAGTGCAAGATGCAATAAATGCTTCGGCAGACGATCGTTTCAATGCACTTGCCAACCGCCGTGAGGTTATGTTGGGTACAAATCAGTATCCTAACTTCAACGAGGGCATGCTTAGCAAATTAGAAAATGAAGAAGCTCATGGCTGTGGCTGTGGATGTGGAACTTCACAATCTTCGCTTAAGAGTCTCAATAAAAACAGATTAGCTAATCAGTTTAATGAGCTTCGCCTAAATACCGAGAAAAGTGGCAGTATACCAAAAGTGTTTATGCTAACAATCGGGAATCTAAATATGCGTTTGGCAAGATCGCAATTCTCAAGCAACTTCTTCGCAACTGCTGGTTATGAGATAATCGATAATTTAGGGTTCAACACAGTAGCAGAAGGTGTTAAGGCAGCTCGCGAAAAAGGAGCTGATATTGTTGTTCTTTGTTCAAGCGACGATGAATATCCAACTTATGCACCCGAAGCATACAATATACTTAACGATGGAAATGAAATTCTTGTAGTTGCAGGAGCACCAGCATGTATGGATGATCTTAAAACTCAGGGTATTGAATACTTTATTCATGTTCGAAGCAATGTTCTTGAAACGCTTAAGTCGTTTAACGAGAAATTGTTGAAGTAATAATATAAAGTTAAGAACTGAAATCTAAATAGAAGGTTAGTCCAACAACTACTTAAATTATGGATGGAGGAGGAAAACTCAAAAACTGGATTATTGTAGCACACCCGTGGGCATGGAGCGCATCTATGTCACCGGCAATAGTTGCCTACTCATTTATATTTTTTCTGTTTAAAACCGGAGGATATGTAGGTGATGTAAACTGGTTAAACGGTGCAATTGGCTTTATCGGTATGCTCATCTTTCATTTGTCAGGTAATCTCATGAGTGAGTACCAGGACTATATAAATGGAGTTGATGTAAAAGAAAAAACCGGTCCCCCACGCCTAATAGTGCAAGGTGTTTTTAAACCCAAAACAATACTCTATTATGCAATTGTAATGCTCTCAATTGGCATTTTAATTGGTACATACCTCTTCATTAAAACTAGTTGGCCAATATTAATACTTGGCATAATTGGAATTATAAGTGTTGTTTACTACTATAAATTTAAGTACGTAGCATTGGGCGAACTTCTTATTTATATTTGTTATGCAATGGCAGTACCCATGGGTATAGCATTTGTAATAACAGGACAACTAATATGGGCTACCCTTTTGGTGGCCGCCCCAACGGGCTTGCTGGTGGTGGGTATTTTGCATGCCAACAACACACGCGATGTTAATCAAGACAAAGCAGCCAATATCCTCACACGTTCAATGAAGCTTGGACTGGAGGGCTCACAGATAGTATATCAAACGCTTGTGCTGGTAGCCTATCTGCTGATAGCTGTAATGGTTACTATCAATTTGTTGCATCCATTGGCATTCGCGGTACTATTAAGTTTTCCGTTGGCAAAGAGCAACATCAAAAAAATGAAAATTGCCACTGAAAGAGACCTTAGTTCAATTGCCTTTTTAGATGCACGCACATCTATGTTGTCGCTTATGTTTAGTCTGTTACTTGCAATTGCAAACGTCATTGCACCCTATATTTAAAAACAAAAAATATTACTCTAAATAATATGAAACCTAATTTTAAGGAAATAAATATTCAATCAGATAGTTTTACTCCTGCAAATCTTGATGAGTGGAACAATAAAAACGAAAACAGATCTGAGTGGCTTACATCAGAGCAGATACCTGTGAAGCCAGTTTATACAAAACAAGACCTGGAAGGAATGGAGCATCTTAATTATGCGGCCGGACTTCCACCATTTTTACGTGGCCCATACTCAACTATGTATGTAATGAGGCCATGGACAATTAGACAATATGCTGGTTTTTCAACTGCCGAAGAGTCTAATGCATTCTATCGTCGCAACTTGGCATCGGGGCAAAAAGGACTATCAGTTGCTTTCGACCTACCCACACACCGTGGTTATGATGCCGACAACGAGAGGGTAGTGGGCGACGTTGGTAAAGCAGGTGTTTCTATCTCTTCAGTAGAAGATATGAAGATTTTGTTTGATGGCATACCATTAAATCAGATGTCTGTTTCTATGACAATGAACGGTGCCGTACTTCCAATTCTGGCGTTCTATATTGTTGCAGCGCAAGAACAAGGTGCAAGCCTTGAAGAGATGACCGGTACAATCCAAAACGATATCCTAAAGGAGTTTATGGTGCGTAATACTTATATCTACCCACCAGAATTTTCTATGAAGATAATTGCAGATATATTTGAATTTACATCGCAAAAGATGCCTAAGTTCAACTCAATCTCCATTTCTGGATATCATATGCAAGAAGCAGGTGCAACTGCCGATATTGAACTGGCATACACACTTGCCGATGGTATTGAGTATCTTCGTGCTGGTATAGATGCAGGTATCCCCGTTGATAAATTTGCACCACGTCTTTCATTCTTCTGGGGTATTGGAATGAACCACTTCATGGAAATTGCCAAGATGAGAGCAGCACGTCTGTTGTGGGCAAAGATTCTAAAAAGCTTTGGAGCAGAGAATCCAAAATCTATGGCTTTGAGAACTCACTCACAAACATCGGGCTGGTCGCTAACAGAGCAAGACCCATTTAATAATATCGGACGCACAGCAATTGAGGCTATGGCTGCAGCATTGGGACACACTCAATCGTTGCATACCAACGCACTAGACGAAGCTATTGCGTTGCCAACCGACTTCTCGGCACGTATTGCCAGAAACACTCAGATCTATCTTCAAGAGGAAACTCAAATTACAAAGCATGTAGATCCATGGGCTGGTTCATATTATGTAGAATCACTAACACAAGAAATTGCCGATAAAGCATGGGATCTGATTCAGGAAGTAGAGAAGCTTGGAGGAATGGCTAAGGCTATTGAAACGGGACTACCCAAAATGCGTATCGAAGAGGCGGCAGCGCGCACACAGGCACGTATCGACTCGGGTGTGCAGACTATCATTGGTGTTAATAAATATCGTCTCGATCAGGAAGATCCTATCGATATTCTCGATATTGATAATACAGAGGTAAGAAATCAGCAAGTAGAACGATTGGCCAAATTAAAGGCAGAGCGCGATAACGAGGCTGTTCAGAAAGCATTAGATGCAATAACCAAATGTGTTGAAACAAAAGAAGGAAACCTACTAGAGCTTACAGTAGAGGCCGCTCGCCTAAGAGCTTCATTAGGAGAAATATCAGATGCTTGCGAAAAAGTAGTAGGACGTTACAACGCAGTAATAAGAACAATATCAGGAGTGTATTCATCAGAATCAAAAGGAGATGCAACGCTTGACGAAGCGCGTGCCCTCGCAGATAAATTTGCAAAAGAAGAAGGTCGCCGACCCCGAATTATGGTTGCCAAGATGGGACAAGACGGTCACGACCGCGGCGCCAAAGTAGTAGCCACAGGCTATGCCGATTGCGGTTTTGATGTTGATATGGGTCCATTGTTTCAAACACCCGCCGAGGCAGCTCGTCAGGCAGTAGAGAACGACGTTCACGTATTGGGAGTATCATCACTTGCGGCAGGTCACAAAACGCTGGTTCC
>DUUR01000043.1 GCA_012841425.1 Bacteroidales bacterium
ACATCTGACTCTTCCGAAAGATTCTCGAGGGCAGTGAAGTAAAACTTAAGGGGGCAGTCGATATAATTATTAATATGTGATGCCGAAAGCGACTTCTCACCTCCTGCTCTGAACTTGCTTAATAGGTTCATAACCTCAGGTGTCTTTTCTACTGACACTGGTGTTATAGAAGGCGCCGAGACATCATATGTAACAACCTTTTCTGAGATATCGAATAAGTTGTTGTATAGATATTTCAATTGATAGAAATATCTGCTCACCTCACCCGTTTGCATACCTTCTGTGCGGGTATCGTACAACATATATATGTTTTTGGCGCGACTAATCATTCTATAAAAATGGTATGCGTATGTGCTGTCTTGAAACTCATATGTTGGTAGTGCGAATCCTTTCCTTAATGTGAAGGGGATGAAAGAATTTGTTGCCTTCTTTATTGGAAACACACCTTCATTCATTGATAAGATAATAAGATTATCGAAATCTAAAGTACGCGTTTCGAGAACCCCCATTATTTGTAATCCCGAAAGAGGTTCGCCGCTAAAAGGCACACTAATTCCACGAGCAAGCTTTCGCAATAGGCGGAAGTATGTGTCGACCGACATTACATCAACCCCATTTAGACGGTCGCCCAAGCTAGTTATCGTTTTATAATACTGAACTATAAATTCCCTTTCGAGATCGGAGTGATTTGTAAAATTCTTATCTTTAAAAGTTTCATGAGAATTATTTACAATGCTCTTATCTTTATCATTTAAATCCCCTAAACCATTATGTGGGTGATTTGTGGAGTTATTTATTTTATCCTCCTCCAAATCCTCAACTGGAATATTCGTAGTAATCTTCTCCTCTAAATCCTCCTCTGAATATTTTATTTCGGTGAGTTTATTATAGAGAAATGATAATATTATATGCAGGTAGGATGAGATCTCGCTCCATTCGGTGATGGGAGTAAAAATAAGTTTAAGTAAAGGATCTTCTGTTATTTCAGAAACCGGAACAACAACACGGTTGTATTTTAAGATATGTTCTTTGAGCTCATCTGCTTTTTGGTTTGCAGACAGAATTATTAGTGGGTGATTTAGTATCGCTTTTACATATCGATGATAGAATGCAACTTCGTTATTCCATTTACGCTGGTTCTGTTGTAATAAAGAGATGTGTTCTACTAAACCTGCTATCGAAGAGTGAGATAAGCTATATCCCATTGTTACATTTATCTTACCTATCTCTTTGGGAATTGAGTATAGAACGGGGATTAACAAATTCTCGTCGGGAAGCACAATTGCAGTATTTATTGCTTCGTTGGGATTTTTTATTTCTCCTTTATCTATAAGATCTGTTATAATATTTGATATATGCTTTGCTTGACCAACCCCTGAGGGGACTCCAATAAGTTCTATTTTACTTTTTACTTCATCTTCGGTTATTTCTAACTGGTGCTTTGAAGGAAACAGTCGCAGATTGTCTTTTACTCTGAATGAAGCACGGTTGTTATCGTCATGCACAAGCGGGGAATCGTAATCCCAGTAGAAATCTGCAAAACCCTTTCGCTTCAAATAATTAAAGAGGGTTGTTTCTGAAGGACTTAAAAGATTGAATCCTACAAATATAAAACTCTTGTCGTTAGCAAACTCAAAGTCATCTTTAAGAGCCTTTTCTGCAACATCACGAAATATCATTCCTTCATACGCAATACTTTTATTATGCAATTCATCTCTTAATGAAGTGTATAGATCGAGAAGGATCTTCCAGGTTTCGTGAAACTTCTCTTTCGTATTATTTCCCTCAACAGGCATAAAATTATCCCAGAAACGACGCATCGCCTCTATCTGATTTTCATCAAGATGAGTTAGATCATCATCCAGCAACCTGTAATCATGCACATTAACAAAAAGTTGCTCTGCATCAACCAGATACTTGTCTACATCATCAAAATCGTTGAGTAGCATCTCGCCCCAGAATAAGAAGTCGTCAAAAGACTCCTCCGAACCACTTATTCTTTTGAAGTGTTTATAAAGTGTAACAAGCATTTCTATTCTATCGGCTTGACTGTATGTTGAAAGGGATGCAAAAAGCTCTTGTATTGTGAGCACCGCAGGAGAGAAGAGTGGCTTGCTGGTTATCTCGGCCAGATACTTCCTGAAAAACATGGCTGCTCGTCTGTTAGGGAAGACAAAGGTATGCTCATGTAGCATGGAGCCATATTTTGAATAGAATAGCTGTGCGACTTGATAAAGGAATGGGGTCATGACTAATTATATAGGTTTTATATTATATCAGATACAAATTTATAATAATTTGTCATGACTTACCTAGTATTATCATTAAACTACACCCTGTGCCATCATTGCATCGGCCACTTTCATAAAACCAGCAATATTGGCTCCTTTAACATAGTTAACGTATTCACCTTTTTTCCCGTAAGTAACGCACTGTGTATGGATATTGCTCATTATCTGATGCAACCATCGATCCACCTCTTCTTTATCCCACGAAATATGCATTGCATTCTGAGTCATTTCTAAGCCAGAACAAGCAACGCCTCCTGCATTAACAGCTTTGCCTGGTGCAAACAACATCTCGTTTTCTATAAAGAAATCAACTGCTTCTGCTGTGCAACCCATATTAGAAACCTCTGCAACAAGTATTACTCCATTGCTTTTAAGTGTCTTTGCATCTTCAAGATTCAATTCGTTTTGAATTGCGCATGGCAAAGCAATATCAACCTTGCATTCCCAGGGTTTCTTTCCTGCGTAGAACTTAGATCTGGGATACTCATCTGCATAAGGAGCAACAATATCCTCACCTGAATTACGAAGCTCAAGCATAAATGCCAGCTTTTCTGGGGTGTTAACTCCATCTTCATCATAAATATAACCATCGGGACCCGATATAGCAACAACCTTTGCACCCAACTCAGTTGCTTTTGTTACAGCCCCCCATGCTACGTTTCCAAATCCCGACACGGCAATAGTCTTGCCCTTCAAAGGTATAAGATACTCATCGCACATCTTTTCTACGAAGTACAAAGCCCCAAAACCGGTAGCTTCGGGACGTAAAACTGAACCACCAAATGACATTCCTTTGCCTGTAAACGTACCGGTATGCTCTCTTGCAAGCTTTTTATACATACCATACATATAACCCACCTCTCTTGCTCCCACACCAATGTCGCCTGCAGGAACATCGGTGTCAGGACCAATTACATTCCATAGCTCCATTACAAATGCTTGGCAGAAACGCATTATCTCGGCCTGCGATTTCCCTTTCGGATTAAAGTCCGAGCCACCCTTACCACCACCCATTGGCAGTGATGTTAGTGCATTCTTAAATGTTTGCTCAAATCCTAAGAACTTCAATGAAGATAATGAAACTGACGGGTGAAAACGGATACCACCTTTGTATGGGCCAATTGCCCCGTTAAACTGTACACGATATCCAATATTAACATGAACCTTGCCATTGTCATCAACCCATGGTACTCTAAAAGTAAAAACACGGTCGGGCTCCACTATTCGCTCTACTATGCCCGCCTTTTCAAATTCTGGATGCTGATTATAAA
>DUUR01000044.1 GCA_012841425.1 Bacteroidales bacterium
CTAAGTTGAAATGTAAAATAGACTTAGCACCATTTTTTTCCAATCCTTCATACAGCAGTTCAATTGCTTCATCAACTTTCTCCATCTCTGCAAGCGATTCGCTCTTCACAGCATATGCACCCGACGATAGTTGCTCGTTGTTTGAATCTATTACCTGAGTACTATATAAAATTGCATTCTCAAAATCCTTTAATGCCAAATACGACAATGAAATCTCATACACAGCAAGCATATGAGTAGAGTCTATCTCCAATGCCTCGTTATACCTATCAATTGCCTCTTCATATTCTCCGGCATCGTGAAGTTCTATTCCCTCTTTAATTAGCACCTCCACATTCTGGTCTTGCCCAAACAATGTGGTTGAGGATATAATTAGTAAAAGTGATAACAAGACTACAATTTTTCTCATAAATATTATTTTTTGATTGCTAAAAGTAAGACAAAAAAAGCAATTACAGATTCAATATTGCTTACAATAGTGGCATTTGTAACACTTCTAAACATATTAGTAAAGTAAATAGTTAGTTTTTTACTTTATTTCAATGATTATCTTTTTTGCGAGTATTGAAAATAGAACTACCTTTGCAAAGTTTTTCAAACTACATATATTAGGTTATTATATAATGGATTGGTTAGTACAACTGGTTTTAGGCTCTGGCGTAGCACATGCAATATTTGTTCTTGCAATAGTAATATCGGCAGGTTTGCTGTTAGGCAAAATTAAGGTTTTTGGTATCTCGCTCGGAATCACATGGATTCTTTTCTTCGGAATCTTTCTAGGTCACTTAGGTCTGCAAATAGATCCAAGCGTTTTGCATTTCATGAAAGAATTTGGTCTCATTCTTTTCATATACTCAATAGGTATGCAAGTGGGCCCTAGCTTTTTCGCATCATTCCGCAAAGGAGGCATCACCCTCAACTTACTAGCCGCAGGTGTAGTGTTCCTTGGAGTTATAACCACATATATAATACATCTTGTCACAGGCACCCCAATGGCCACAATGGTTGGTATACTGTCTGGAGCTGTAACTAATACACCCGGACTAGGAGCTGCTCAGCAAACGTTTACTGATATAACTGGCACTACCGACCCAACAATAGCAACTGCCTACGCAATTGCTTATCCATTGGGTGTTGTTGGAATTATTATTACTCTATTACTACTTAAACGGATATTCAGAATAGACCAAACCAAAGAGATAGAAACGCTTGAAGATAGCGACGAAGGCAAGAAGGCCGAAGCGCAAATGTTTTCTATTCAAATTAAAAACCCATCAATCTTTGGAAAAAGCATTAAAGAAATAAAAAACCTTATCGAAAAGGATTTTGTTATCTCACGAGTGCTTCACTCTGCTACAAGTGCACTAGAAGTGCCTAGAACAGATACCTCTCTACACGAAAATGATAAGGTTCTGATTGTCTCTAATCTAAATAATATCGAATTCATAGAGGCCCTATTGGGTATACGCATAGATATGAATCGCGACGATTGGAATAAGCTCGACTCAATGCTAGTATCAAGAAGAATATCAATTACTAACTCTCAAATCAACGGTCGCTCTTTAGGAGCTCTAAAGCTCAGAAATACTTTTGGAGTTAATATCACACGTGTCAATCGTGCAGGGGTAGATCTTATTGCCGAGCACGCTTTACAGCTACAGCTGGGCGATAGAGTAACTGTGGTGGGTTCTGAAGATAGTATTGCCAATGTAGAAAGATTCTTGGGCAACTCTTTAAAACGACTAAGAGAGCCTAATCTAATTTCAATTTTTATAGGAATTGCCCTTGGTGTACTTTTAGGAAGTATTCCATTTATGTTTCCTGGCATACCGCAGCCTGTGAAGCTTGGTTTGGCGGGTGGACCACTCATTGTGGCAATTCTATTAAGCAAGTTCGGTCCTAAGTTAAAGCTAGTTACATACACCACCATGAGTGCAAATCTTATGCTTAGAGAGATAGGCATAGCCATTTTTCTTGCTTGTGTGGGTATCGAAGCCGGCGCCAATTTTATAGAAACAATAGTAAACGGAGGTTATATGTGGATTGGATACGGTGTAATAATCACTTTAATACCAATTGTAACCATCGGCATTATAGGACGTAAGTTTCTAAAAATAAACTACTTCACACTCATGGGGATGATTGCTGGAAGTATGACCGACCCACCAGCTCTATCATTTGCAAACACCACTGCGGGCAACGATATTCCTGCGGTGAGCTATGCCACTGTATACCCTCTAACAATGTTTTTAAGGGTAATAACAGCACAACTGTTAATTTTACTTTTCGTATAAGTAAGTCACTAAAACGTCGCAATCGTTTGCACCCAAATTCTACTCAAAAGTTACTTAAGTTCACTCTGTTAGTATTCAAAACATTGTAGTTTTGTAGTAATAGAATGAATGATTAACTAATTAGAGAATCTATATGGCTGTGGTAACGTTTCAACTCGACTATCAAACTGCATGGGGACAAGAAGTATGCATTTGCGGATCTACTCCCGAACTAGGTAGTTTTAATGAGTCGGAGGGTCTTTTACTTAAATTTGATGGCAACAGATGGTTTGCCGATATTAATATTTCAGAATCAAAAGAGATTAGCTATTATTATTACATCAAACAAGGTAATAGCGTTATACGAAGAGAGTGGGGCTCTCACCGAAAGATTTACATCATAAAAAGCAAGAAACAATTTGTTGTTCAAGACCTTTGGAAAAACAAACCCTACCATCATTACCTATATTCTTCTGTTTTCACAGACACCGTTTTTCGTCACAACAAAACAACACGGACTCCTAAATATTTTAACCAGTCGATACTGCTCAATGTCATTTGTCCTTATGTGAGTAGAGAGCAGCTGCTGTCTATAAGTGGCAATTGCGATGAGCTGGGCAACTGGGACGTAGCCAAATCACTAAAACTTACACCCACCGAAAATGGAGTTTGGCAAATAGTACTAAATGCCGCTAAACTACCGGCCAAGGTAAACTATAAATTTGTAATTATAGATAAAGCAACCAAAGAGCTTGTCTTTTGGGAAGATGGAGGTAACAGGTTTCTTATTGCCGAAAATGGTCAAAAAGATAATACTGTTTTTGTTGAAATGGCATTGCAATTTCATCACAACAATTTTAAATTTAAAGGCACTGGCACATCAATACCACTGTTTTCTTTAAAAACCGATGACAGCTTTGGTATAGGAGAGTTTACCGATCTTCGCAAAATGATAGA
>DUUR01000005.1 GCA_012841425.1 Bacteroidales bacterium
AAGTAATCTACAGAAAAATTATACTTTAAATACAGTTCGTGACTTCCTTTACTATCTTTTCCAAAACCGCTTTTGTGTATTGTATAAGCATAACCGAGACCCAAACCGTGCATAGTGGTGCCAGCAAATATTGAATACTCATCATCTGATATCCAGGAAATTCCACCCGAATATTTGTTATCATATTTGAGTTGCACCGTTGCTTGGGTATATGTGTGACTACTGTTTGATAAAAGCAAAATCATAGGCTGTATTTCAAACGAATTAAGTAGTTGAATATTGTATCCTGCGGTTAAATTAAATGATAGGGGTATGTGCGATTTAATTGAGTCTGATGAATTATTTAAAAAATCATGTAATGAGTTGTTATCAGGATTCTCAGATGGATTATTTAAAGGATATTCAGATACATTATCTGTTGGTCCTGTAGCATTAGAAACATAAAAAACTGGTTGATTGACATGGAGAGATGAGAGTCCAACATAAAATCTTTTGGCAGTCCATGATATACCAACACTAATATCTGCAACTTGTTTTTTGGCAGTATTTGCGCTTATTTTACTTAAGCTAGCTTGATCTGTTGTTGTTACTAGATTTACGCTCCCTGCATCGTAGCGTAGATTGTATATGCCTGCTTGTAAACCGATGTTGAGTGTACCCTTACCTATTTGCTGTTTGAGGCTATATTGTGCAGCTAAGAGTGTATTGCGTAGTGAGCCAATGTTTTCAGTGAAAGCGATGATCCCAGCGCCGTGACGATTATTTAAAAAAGTGAAGGGCATATCAGCAGTAAATACTACTCTGCTAGGGGCTCCTTCGATTCCAGCCCACTGATATTTATAGATTGCATTTGTATTAATGTTATTTGTTATTCCTGCATATGAAGGATTGTAATATCCTTTTACATCCCAATACTGGGTTATAGGTGATTCCCACTGTGCACACAATTTAAGTGAACAGCACAATAGCAGTGTTATTATAAAATAATTTCTCCACTTACTCATTATAATTATAACTGAGAAATGGAGAAAAAATTGTATATATTTATAAATTCAGAAAAAAATATTTACTGAAATATATTTGAACTTGTAGAAATTATAAACCTATTCGGGCAACTATAAACTTTCTGGGTCTACACGCATAAAGCGAAGCATTCCCAACATCCATTTAGGTAATGATTTTGAGGGGTTACGTTTACGAAGATTGAGATAAATATTAAGCTTTTTCAGAAGCGGTATCTTGTGAGCTTCTACGAGTTCAATGAGTGTGCCATCGGGGTCTTCAATATAAGCAAACTGACCAGCTGCTTCGCCCATATCAAATGACTCCCCCTCTTTGAAGGCGCGTGAACTATCGACTGTGAAAGGGTAGCCCATTTCTTTACACTTTTTTCGTAATGCATCGGTATTTCTTATATCGAAACATATTTGTATGAATCCAGGATCACCCCAATAACGACCTTCATAAATTTTACGAGGAGTGCGTTCAAGTGGTTGAACTAGTTCTATAAATGATTTCCCAAAAAGTTCACTAAAGCTACCTTGGCGAGGTTTACTGTGCGATAATATACGACGACGGAATTGTCCATCACCCGACGGAAGTGCTTTAAGATCTTCAAAAGTTCCGGTTTCGTCTGCAACTATTACATCATATCCAAGAATATCGCGGTAAATGGGCATAGCTTTCTCGATATCGGTAACACCAATCATAGCACCTGCAATACCTCCTGTTAGTCGCCCCTCATCTCTATAAACAGTTGGTTCGTGCACAATCTGAAAGAGGTTACCGAATGGATCATTCATGAAAAATGTCTTATGACCATCTATACTGTTTTGTGGCTCTCCAAGAAGATGTACATTGGGTTTTTTGCTGAAATGTTGGTAGGTCTTCACTACATCCCTACTCTTTATTTTTGCAACAAAGACGCCCAAGTCGCCCGCCTGAATTTGAAATTCGATTGGTTTAGGTTTGCGCTCTGAATATTGCCATATCTCAAATCCGCCACCACCTTGCATGTTAAGAGCTATGGCCGCTCTACGCTTATGAGGTTTTCCCCCTGTGTAAGGCAGCATTAACTCAGCTACTTTATCGTCTTCGAGGATACGAATATCCATATTGAAAACATCTATATAGTACTTCCAGGCTTCTGCAAAATTCTCAACTCCAATACCAATTTGTTGAATTCCGGATATGATATAGTTATCTTTCATTTTATTATCTTTCATTTTTAAGTCAATGTTTATAGAATTCTAAACTATGAATAATATATTGTAGATAAAATTGACTTATGTTGCACTAACTTTGCGCACCAGCTTTCGAGCAAGACTAGGGCAAAATCGTTTTATATATACCATGATTAGCTCTTTGCCACCTACCAATACTTCGGGTTTGCGGTTATTGATGGCTCTAACAATTTTAATTGCTGCTTTCTGGGCCGACATTCCGCCTTGTTGACCAGAATCCATCTTTGCATGTTTTGTTCCATCGGCCTCGAGTGCGTTGTAAGATATATTTGTATTGATTCTGCCTGGGCACACCATTACAACCCGTATGTTATCGTTATAATACTCGGCATGAACAGTTTCAAAGAATCCATATACTGCAAATTTTGATGAGGCATAAGCTGATCTGAGGGGGAACCCGAATTTGCCTGAGATGCTACTGGTAACAGCTATTGTGCCTCCTCCGTTTTCGATCATTTTAGGTAATAAACGTTTTGTAATCTTTACTGGTGCAAAGAAATTTACAGACATTATTTTTTCATCTACAGTAAAGGATGTATCAAGTGTTTTGGAACGCTGACTAATGCCTGCATTAAGAAAAGCGATATCGATATTACCGAATGCCGAAATTGCCTTGACTGTTAGCTCATCTATATTTTCCAGATCTGAAAGATCATATGGGAGTATATGACATTGAGCACCCAGACTAATGCATTTTTGCTGAACCTCCTTCAGTTTATCTTCACGAGTAGCCGTTAGGATTAGATTGGCCTTTTCTTTAGCAAATTGATAAGCAGAGGCTTCGCCTATACCAGACGAAGCTCCTGTTATCCATATAGTTTTATTGTTTTGCATAATCTGGTTTAATTATGTTAAACGAGCATTTTGTGTAACTATCAAAACATCTACTGTATTACTGTATGATTATTCAGGCATCTTTATGTGACTATCCAAACATCTATTGTATGACCGTCCAAACATCTGCAGGATAGCTTTATAAACATTAATCTCTCAAAACTTCCTCCCAAAGCTCCTTACGAAAATCATCAATGGAATGAGGTTCACACTCTTCTACATTGCTAACTAATTGTGAGGTATTGACCATTTGCTCTAAGTAATATGGTGCACGGTTTGGACCTTCACCAATATTAATAAGAACTGTTTCTCCATCCTTAATTTTATTCTTTTTAAGAGCCAGAAAGAAGCCTGCAAGACATACCGAAGATGCGGGACCTGGTATTACTTTTTGCTCATATGCAACAAGTTTACCTATGGATAGCAACTTGCTTTCACGCATTCTTAAGAAAGTGCCACCAGATTCTTTAACTAGTTTTGCAACGATAGGGTAGGTGGCAGGGTTTCCAGTGGCCAAGGTTGGAACTTCTGTCTTTGGATTATCAATAATAGGATAGTCCTTTTCGAACCCTTCGGGGAATCCTTCTTCTTCAGCTTTTTCCCAGGCTCTCACCATTGGGTCACATCCGTCTGTTTGCACCAGCATAAAGCGGGGATTCTTAATATCGGGATAGATTGATTTAATCTCTCTTATACCTTTATCCATTGCAATTGGACCAGTTCCACCGCTTACAGCTTGTATATATACATCGGGAAATTTATCCATTTGGCGGAGTAATTCAAACACCATAGTCTTTTTAGCTTCAACTCTAATTGGATCAATATTTCCAGTAGACATAGGTATGTTGTGAATCTTTGCGTAACCAGCAGCTATTTCCTTAGCTCTAGCATAGTCTCCAGAAACCTTGAATACTTGTTGACCATAAGTACTTATAGTTGCTTCTGAAGTTCCTATAGTATCCTCGGGCATAAAAACTGAGCAGTTTACATTTGCCTTGGAGAGATATTTAGCATAAGCTGTAGCCGAATTGCCTGTTGAAGCAATACAGTATTGATTTATTCCTATTTCGGAGAAGATGCTGGCAGCCAAAGATGCTGCAATATCTTTAAAGGTGCCAGTGCCTCCGTTGAGGTCGTTGCGGTATACATGAACTTTAATATCTAGATTAAATTCTTTTTTTGCAAATTCCTCAAGGAAACTCCATCTCTCTACAGGAATTGCTCCTTCTTTAAAAGATACAATATGTCTTCTACGTAAAAGAGGTAAAAAGGGGAAGTAGGTCCAAAAACTATCGTTTACACGATTCATTATACGTGGCAATCTTTGATATCTTCTATTATAAGATACCTCAGAATGTTTGCTATAGCACTTTGGACATTGTTGGTTTTGATCAAACCAAGTCCATAAGTTAGGAGTTTCATAACCGCACTGAGTACAGGTTAGCCAGTATTTGTTCTGGGCTCTTAATCTTAACATTATTCAATAGATTTCGATTGCATCTCGTCGCCCTTATATTTACCAGCTTCAAGATTAGCTTTTATCTTTTTAAATACTTCAATTGTTTGATCTACTTCTTTCTGAGTATGAGAAGCAGTTGGTATTAACCTAAGCATAAGCACATCTTTAGGTACAACAGGATATGCAACAAGTGAGCAGAAGATGTTATGATTCTCACGCAAATCTATAACAACGTTTGTGCCTTCTGCAACATTACCTTTGACATATACGGGTGTTACGGGCGATTCTGTATTTCCAATATTAAAACCCTCGGCAACTAAACCTTCTTGTAAAGTTTTAGCAATTTCCCACAGTTTCTCTTTGTGTTCAGGTTCATTTTGAAGAATATCAAGTCTCTTTAAAGCGCCAATCACCATTGGCATTGGTAGTGATTTAGCAAAGATCTGTGATCGCATGTTGTACTTCAGAGAATCTATAATTGCTTTTTCAGAACTTACAAATGCGCCAATACCTGCCATTGATTTGGCAAAAGTTGCAAAGTAGATGTCTACTTCATCCATTAGTCCAAAGTGCTCACTGGCACCAGCACCTGTAGCACCCATTGTGCCAAAACCGTGTGCATCATCAATCATGATACGGAAATTGTATTTCTCTCTCAACTTTACAATTCCAGGTAGATTACCTAGGTCTCCCGACATTCCAAATACACCTTCTGTAATGAGTAAAATTCCTCCACCAGTTTCTTCTGCCTTACGTGTAGCAAAGCCAAGCATCTTATCGCAACGTTCCATATCGTTGTGTGGAAAAACGAAACTCTTTCCTCCTTTAGCTTTGTGCAAAAAGATGCCATCCATAATGCATGCATGTGACTCTGAGTCATATACAATAACATCATTTCTTGATACAAGTGAATCTATAATAGAAACCATTCCCTGGTAACCATAATTGAGTAGATATGTCGATTCTTTCTTCTCGAACTTTGCTAAACGAGTTTCAAGTTCTTTATGATATTTTGTTTGTCCCGACATCATTCTAGCACCCATAGGGTATGCCATTCCCCAATCGGCAGCTGCTTTAGCGTCAGCTTCACGCACTTCAGGGTGATTTGCCAATCCCAGATAGTTGTTTAGACTCCATGTGATAACTTCTTTACCAAGAAATTTCATTCTAGGTCCAATTTCTCCCTCTAATTCAGGGAACATGAAATAACCTTCAGCCTTTTGGCGATACTGCTCAAGCGGACCGGCAGCACTTTTTAATCGATCAAAAATATCTATCATGATTAATAATGTGTTACTTTAATTATATTACACTATTTGATTTTCCATTAATAACAAAAATAAGGAATATATTAAGATTATAAAAATAACTAGTTTGTATGTTTATTTATGATCCTTAATTTCGATATAATCTGCATCTTCAATCTCGGCAGATTCAAATGATTTTTTCTGATAATCTATAATTCTCTCTTCCTGTGATTCGGGTTGCTTGGATTGAGTTGGTCGTTGTTGAGCTCTTCTCTGCTGTGAATTGAATCTGCCAGTATTTAAAAATCTGAATAAGAAGGCAAATATGCCTCTTATAACCATAAATATAAGTATAAGGAAAAATAAAAATTTCAACATATGTAGTATACTAAGCTTTTAGTTATATAGTAAAGATACTATGAATCATTCTATTCAGGCATATCTGTTTCAATTATTTAACGCTTTGTTTTGTTTTATGGCGCTCAATAATGAAATAAAAATATAAGCAATAATACTTAGAGCTATCCCACCTATTCCGAATATAGCAAGAAATACAATAGTAAGAAGTACTTGTAATATCTGTTTTTGATTTCCCTTAAATCCTTTATTGTCGGATTTAAAAGAAAACATTGGAATTTCAGATATCATAATAATTGACATGATTATTATTGCTATTATTG
Source organism: Bacteroidales bacterium (assembly GCA_012841425.1). Taxonomy (GTDB): domain Bacteria; phylum Bacteroidota; class Bacteroidia; order Bacteroidales; family Dysgonomonadaceae; genus Proteiniphilum. The sequence continues at coordinate 6,464 of DUUR01000005.1, forward strand.
TAATATAGATAATTATTTCATTTTGTATTGCTAGTTTATCAATAGCATAACAGTAGCTAATCCAAAAAAGTCCATTTGCTGGAGTAGGTAGACCAATAAAGGAATGAGACTGACGAGTATCAATATTAAACTTCGCAAGTCGGTATGCAGCAAAAACTGGAATTAAAAATGCTATGTAAGGTATTAAATGACTTATAGATTGCAGAAATTCGGGATAGATAAAACTATCTTTCATTAATATATAAAGCGTAGAAGCTGGAGCCACTCCAAAACTTACAACATCAGCTAATGAATCAAGCTCTTTACCCAAAGGAGAATAAGATTTTAAAACACGTGCTGCCATTCCATCAAAAAAGTCAAATATAGCAGCAATAACTACCCAAATTACTACTCCTAAGAAATTACCATTAAAAGCATGTGTAATAGCTATGGTACCTGAAAACAGGTTCAGAAGAGTTATAATGTTGGGTATTTGTTTACGCATGATTTTTATTATTCATTGAATGAAAGTTTATTCCTCTCATTATTTTTATATTACTTTCAAATTTTCATTCTACTCCCAAGCTTTATTCTACTTCTAATTCTTTATTATATTCCCAAAGCTTTATTCTTCTCCCAATGTTTCATTAGTTTTAGTTAGCCTAGCAAGGAATGTATTGTTTGCGCGAACTTCATCTCCAATATTAACCATTATTTCTGAATTAATTGGTAGGAAGACATCCATCCTTGAGCCTAACTTAATGAAACCAAGAGGTGAGCCTATATGCACTTCTTCTCCTTCTTTAACATAAGTAACAATTCTTCGGGCAATAGCTCCGGCTATCTGTTTAGTTAGTATTGTACCATGCTGAGGCGTTTCAATAATAATATTTGTGTGTTCATTTTCACTACTTGATTTTGGAAGGTATGCTACATGAAAGTTGCCATCGACATGTGAGAAGTGCGTGATTTTTCCTGAAACTGGTATCCAATTTGAATGGGCATTAAAAACCGACATAAATATTGAAACCTGAATCCTTTCTTCATTAAAAAAAATCTTTTCATGAACTCGTTCAATTGCTACTATTTTACCGTCGGTAGGACTATTTACTAATCCATGAAGATCACCTTTATATATACGTTCTGGGCTTCTATAGAAATTTATCGTTAATGCTAAAAGTATAAGTGATGTGGCAAGTACAATTGTAGCAAATAGTGTCTCGGAAAAAAAATATAAAGCACTAACATTTATCAATAATAATACGATAAATATATTAATCAATGGAGATTTACCTTCTTTGTGTATTTTCATAAATAAATTTTATACAGTAAAATGTTCTCTTTGGAATACTGAATCTATGTCTTTCCCTTTAGGTGTATTTTGAAATATGCTATCACTTTTATTTTCTATTTCTTCTCTATAATTTTTGGGTATTAATTCCCATAATTCTTTATTAAGATAGGGTACAACTGCAGGAACAACAGCTTCTACTCTTTCTAAAAAGAAGGAGTCTTTTTTTGTTTCTTCGCTAATAACTGTTTCATTTTTATCTAACACTAATACTAGATTAAGAATAATACTTAAAATAAACATTAATGTGCCTACGGCAATGATGCTTCCAAGAATTCTATTTACAGTGCTAAGGAGTATTACTGATAATAACTGCTGTATGAGCTTTCCGATAAGTGAAATAACTATAGCAATGGCAGCAAATGCTAGAATAAATGATAACACCCTCGCTAGATCAGGCGACAATTCTAAAAATCTATCGAGTTCAGGAAAAATGTATGCCGCAAGTTTACCTCCAAAGACTGCAGATAGTAAAATTATAGCTAAACCCACAAGTTGCTGAACTAAGCCTTTTCTATATCCATTAACTAAGGCTATTAGCAGTAGAAAGAGCATGACTAAATCAAACCAGTTCATATTATAAATCTACATGTTTAGCAACTATTTCTTCATTTAGAAAAATGGATGCTTGTTCTATAAATTTTGTAGTAGAATCAGTAGTAAAGTAGGTTACAGTACCATCTTTGGTACATAAAACATCAATTTCCGGATGTCGTTCAATATAATGTTTTAGGCTTTCGGCAACTAATTTTCCTTGTGATATTGCCCTTATTCCTTTTGGTAAAAAATCATTTATTTTTTCAATTAAAAGGGGATAATGTGTGCAACCAAGAATAATAGTATCTATAAGAGGATCTTTTGATAATATATTGTCAATATGCTTTTTAATAAAATAATCGGCACCAGGTTTGTTATATTCTCTGTTCTCCACTAGTGGAACCCACATCGGACACGCTTCACCTGTTACAATCATTTGTGGGTGTAATTTATTTATTTCAATCTCATAAGATTTAGATTGAATTGTACCTTCGGTTCCCATGATTCCTATATGACCCGATTGAGAAAGTTTTGAAACATATTCAGCAGTAGGTCTAATTACACCCAATACTCGGTTGTTTAAGTCTATTTTAGGTAGATCTATCTGCTGTATACTTCTCAAAGCTTTGGCCGAAGCTGTGTTACATGCCAGGATAACAAGTCTGCATCCTTGTTTGAAAAACCATTTTACAGCTTCTAATGTGAATTCATACACTCTTTCAAAAGAACGGTTGCCATATGGAGTTCGAGCATTATCTCCTAAATAGATAAAGTCATATTTGGGCATTTTTGATTTTATCTCTGATAATACGGTTAAACCGCCATAGCCAGAGTCAAACACTCCAATTGCACCTGTTCTATGGATATCCATATCTTCCACGAAAGTAGCATGTTGTTTAGCGTATCCCAAGTTTTTGTTTTACAAAAAGGTTTGCATCTTCAGCATTAGGAGAAACAAATGCAATTCCGGGATCGGCTAAGTCATAAATAACCGTATAATTGCGTTCTAATCCAACAGCATAGATTGCTTCAGAAATTCTTTTCTTAAGAGGTTCTAGTCTTTCTTTTTCCTGGAACTCAATATCCTTTTGTGCCATTTCCATAAACTCCTGCATTCTATTTTCTAGTTCAGTGAGTTCTTGCATTCTGCGGAGTTTAATATTTTCTGCCAGTGAGGCTTGATATGTAATGTAGTCGGAATACTTTTTATTATATTCGTTTTGCATCAAATCAAGTTCTTTTTTATACTCTTCACTTAAAACTAGTAGCTGTTCAGTAGCTTGCTTTCTTTCTGGAAATGCTTTAAGAAGTTCATTACTGTTAATATATGCTACAGTACTTTGTGTAGCAGGTATAATTTGAGAGTAAGCAGACAGGCTTACAAACAAAATAAACAGACTTATAGTCCATAATTTAATTTTTGTCATAATTATAAACTTTATGCAATGAATATTCTTTTCTTATAGGGTTTTCTTAACTTCAATTTCTTCATATGATTCTATAATATCACCCACCTTTATATCGTTGAAGTTATGAATAGTAATACCGCATTCATATCCTGATGAAACCTCTCTAACATCATCTTTGAATCTCTTGAGAGAATCAAGTATACCAGTGAAAATTACTATACCATCACGTACTAAGCGTATTTTACTTGAGCGTTTAATTTTTCCATCACGTACCATACATCCAGCAACCGTTCCAACTTTAGATACTTTAAATACATCCAGAACTTCTACGTTTCCTGTAATCTCTTCTTTAATGTCTGGAGACAACATACCTTCCATTGCAGCAGTTACTTCTTCTATAGCATCGTAAATAATGGAATACAAACGTATATCTACTCCCGCTTTTTCTGCTTCTTTACGTGCACCTAGAGATGGACGAACTTGGAATCCTATTATAATTGCTTCTGAGGCGGCAGCGAGTGTAATATCTGACTCTGAAATTTGACCTACTGCTTTATGAATTACATTAATTTGAATTTCTTCAGTTGAAAGACGTATTAATGAGTCTGAGAGAGCTTCAACTGATCCATCAACGTCACCTTTTACAATAATATTTAATTGTTGGAAATTACCGATGGCAATTCTTCTACCAATATCATCTAGAGTTAGCATTTTTTGAGTTCTCATTGATTGCTCACGTTGTAACTGTTCTCTTCTATTGGCAATAGAACGTGCTTCTTGTTCTGTTTCCATAACATTAAAAGTGTCTCCTGCCTGAGGTGCTCCGTTAAGTCCAAGTATAAGAGCTGGCTCTGCAGGTCCTGCTTCTTCTATTCGTTGATTTCGCTCGTTAAACATTGCTCTTACTTTACCGAAAAATGCTCCTGCTAATACAATGTCACCTTGTCTTAATGTTCCATTTTCAACAAGTATAGTTGAAATATAGCCACGACCTTTATCTAGTTCAGATTCGATAACTGAACCTGAGGCATTACGGTTTGGATTAGCTTTTAATTCAAGTAAGTCAGCTTCAAGTAAAACTTTTTCAAGGAGTTCACGTATACCCTCTCCTTTTTTAGCCGAAATCTCTTGAGATTGATATTTACCGCCCCAATCCTCAACAAGATAATTCATCTCGGCTAGTTTTTCTTTTATCTTTTCGGGGTTTGCGCCCTGCTTGTCAATTTTGTTTATTGCAAACACAATTGGTACACCTGCAGCACCAGCGTGATTAATTGCTTCAACAGTCTGTGGCATCACATTGTCATCTGCGGCAATTATAATTATAACAACGTCAGTAACTTTAGCACCACGTGCACGCATAGCGGTAAATGCTTCGTGACCAGGTGTGTCAAGGAAAGTTATCTTTCTTCCACTCGGTAATTCTACGTTATAAGCACCAATATGCTGAGTTATACCACCTGCTTCACCTCCAATTACGTTAGTGCTTCTTATACTATCAAGTAGAGATGTCTTGCCATGGTCTACGTGACCCATAACTGTAACAATTGGAGAACGAGGAATAAGGTCATCTGGATTATCAACTTCTTCTGCGATTGCTTCAATTACATCAGCACTTACATATTCGGTTTTAAATCCATACTCTTCAGCCACAAGATTAATTATTTCTGCATCCAAACGCTGGTTGATTGCAACCATAACACCAAGGCTCATACAGGTAGATATAACATCAGTAACAGGAACATCCATCATGTTAGCCAAATCGTTAGCTGTTACGAACTCAGTGAGTTGTAATGTGCGACTTTCTCTTTCCTGTTGTTTGATTTCTTCTCTTTGCCTTGTGGCACTTGCTTCACGCTTTTCGCGTCTGTATCTTGCTCCACCTTTTTTGCCCCTCTTTTCTGTTAAGCGGGCTAGAGTTTCTTTGATTTGTTTTTGTACATCTTCTTCTTTAACTTCAGCTTTAACTGGCTTTCTTAGAGTTGACTTTCTATCACTCCTTTTAGTAGCTGTAGCTTGGTTGAAGCTTCCAGGCTTATCCAAATTAACTTTGCCTGAACGTATTCGTTTGCGTTTTTTCTTCTTATTATCATCTGTACTATCAGCGGCTTGAGGATTTTTCTTTTGCTCGTCAATAGTTTCTTTCTTCAATAGCCTTATTTTTTCATCTTTTAGCTTTTTCCCGTCAAGGCTTTTTTGTTCACGCTCCAATCGTTCTTTTTTGCGTTCAGCTCTTGACTTTCTTGGTGGTCGAGTACGGTCATTAATAGTACTTAGGTCTATTGATCCTTTAACTACAATATTAGACTCCAGTTTGTTTTTGTTAAGTCTGAATACTTTTGCAGCTCTTGCCCCTTCTGATTTTGATGTATCTGCTTTTTGTTTGTCTTCTTCAGCTATCAACTCATCTGTTTTAGCATCATCAATCTGAATGGGTTTTTCTTCTTTTGTAGCCGGCTCTTCTTTAATCGGTTCTACTGCCTGTTTCTTAGTTTCGATTTTTTCTACAGTTTTCTGTGATTTCTTAGCAGGTTCTAATATTGTTGTATCTTCAATTTCAGTTCCTTTATTTACTAATATCTCTTCTTCTACCTCTTCTTTTTCGATCTCTTTTTTCTCTACTGGTTTAGACTCTACTTCTACAATAGATTCTGCTTCAGAAATAGATATTTCTCCTTTATCAAATAATATCTCTTCTTCGGAAGTAGTGACTTTATCTGTTTTTTGTGAATCCTCAACTTTTATTTCTTTTTCAGTAATATCAATATCTTCGGCTTCGACCTTCACATTAGTTTCTATTATGTCAGTTTTAGGCTCCTCTGTTTTTTTAAGTTCTACCTCAAAAGTTTTTTCTTCTATTGAAATATCTTCTTTTTTCTTATCATCCAATTCTGGTTTGTTTTTCAAAGAAGGGGTACGCTTTTTTTTCAGGGTTTCTAGATCGATACTGCCTATTACGTTTAATTGAGGTTTTAATTCTTGAGGAATTTCAGTCTCTATTGTTTCTTTATTTGCACTTCTTCTAGATGTTTGATCTTCAGGTAGATCATAGCCTTCTATTGCTACTGTATCACGTTTATCTTCTCTACGATTCAATTTTTCACGTGTTTCCAGTGCCTCAAGCTTGATATTTTTGTCTTTACCAAACTCAGTAACAAGTAGATTGTAATGCTCATCCTCAATTTTTACATTGGGGTTTGCTTCTACTTCAATACCTTTTTTGTGAAGAAATTCAACAAGACTGTTTATTCCCACATTTAAATTTTTCGAAACTTTTATTAGTCTAATAGGCATATATAAATCTTCTATCCTTTTCTCTTTTTAATTTAATACCATTTATTGTAGCACGAAGTGGTAGATTTGAGTTTTATCATTTCTTATTTATCATCGTTTTCTTCAACGACATCAAAGTCTTCTGTTTTCTCAATATCATCAATATCATCATTATCTTCAATGCCATCAACGTTTTCAGCATTTTCAACAACTTCTGTTTCTTCGTCCTCATCTTCAAATTCAAACCTTAAGATGGTTAGAATTTCATCCACTGTACTTTCTTCTAGATCTGCCTCCTTGATGAGCCTTTCTCTGCTAGTTTGAAGTACATTTTTAGCTGTTGAGCACCCAATTTTTTTCAGCTGATCAATTACCCAGCCATCAATTTCATCACGAAATTCATCCAGATAAATATCTTCTTCATCTACTTCATCTATATCACGAAATACTTCTATATTATAGCCTGTAAGCATAGATGCCAGCTTAATATTAGCTCCCCCTTTACCAATTGCAAGTGAAACTTCTTCGGGGTTTAGAAATACTTCTGCACGACTTTCCTCTTCTTTTATCGTAATAGAGTTAATTCTTGCAGGGCTTAAAGCGCGTTGTATATATAGTGAAGTGTTATTTGTAAAATTAATAACGTCAATGTTTTCATTACGCAATTCTCGTACAATGCCGTGAATCCTAAAACCTTTCATTCCAACACAGGCACCAACAGGATCTATACGGTCATCATAAGCTTCTACTGCTACCTTTGCTCT
>DUUR01000045.1 GCA_012841425.1 Bacteroidales bacterium
ATATAAAAGAAGAATGGGATTATGTGATTACCGTTTGTGATAGTGCTAAAGAAACCTGTCCAGTTTTTTTAGGAAAGGTAAAACACCGCTTGCATATCGGCTTCGAGGATCCCTCTGAGGCTAAAGGCACACCTGAATTCATTATGAGTGAATTCTACAGAATACGAGACGAGATTAAAATGCGCTTTCAGGAATTATATGATGAAAAGCTTCTTCCTGAATTATCAAATTAATTTATTCTATCACTTTTACATCATTGGAATATACAAAGAGAATGTTACCCATTTCATCATAGCCTTCGAATAGCTCTGTGTTGTCGTTTTTGAAGTTACTTATATTGAAGCCAAGCATAGTGAGTCCGGCATCTTTGGAATGATTGTTTATTATTTCTTTGACAGTCTTGCTATCATCCTTTATTATCACCTCTATATTTTTAGGGGTGATGGCCAATCGGCCTGTTTCAACTAACTCATTCATCTGATTTCTAATGCTTTCTGCTTCCTGCTCACTGCAGATATTGAATAACTTTATATTGGCTTTTTTCCAGTTAGGGTGCCCTAAGATAATAAAGCCAAGCAGAATCATTAAATTTGTGTTTTCGGTGTCAAAACTTCTTACCCAAATATGAATGCCATTTTTATATACAATTGGCTTATGGCTGGATGCCAGTATACAAACATCAAAGCCCCCGGCATTAACCATTCTGAAATTATCTATTATATCGTTTAAATCTTGCGGGTCATTTTTTTCAAATTCAAATATCACCATATTATTTTCCATTCCTGATATACCAGGAATCTGAATTGATTGTGCTATGGCTGATGTGGTAGAGGGAGAAATAATTGTATCGACATAAACATTACTGGATGAGTTTAGATTATTAATTAACCTTTTTATTTCATCTTCAGCTTGAATAACAGTTTCTTTAGAATAATAACCATCTATAAGATGAAGATATGTACCAAATCCATATTTAAACGAGATCCAGTCAATCAGATTTAGCGCGTTATCACGTTTAAATGTGTACTTTGAGATACATATAGCACTTGGCCTCCAATCGTCTTTTAAAGTGTTACTACTTTTTTTCTTCTGCAGGTAAATTTGCAGATCTCTATTTAACTTAAAAAGAGTATTTGCAAATAATGCTGCAAATCCTTTTCTTCTCTTATGGTAATTATCCATGTAGAGATAGAGCAATGTCATTGTGACAAATGCAAATAGAGTGTATAACAGGCTAATCTGAAACATCACCCAAAAAGCTGTAAGAAAACCAAGTAATGATATGTACCATTTGGATTTAAATGATGGGCGATATGATGGTGATGAACCAAAATGGTTTAAGAAAGAGATTAGACACAGCGATCCGTATGTTACTAAGAAAAACATAGTAATTATTTTTGCCACTACATCTACTCCCCCTATAGCTACAAAAATAAAAGCGATTAAACAGGTGATAACAGCTGAGTTAACAGGCTCATCATCTTTTTTTCTTAATTTACTGAGCCATTTGTTAGCAGATTGTATTGGAATAGAATTATCGAGTGCAATAGCCTGTAAGGTTCTTGGTCCCACCATTATAGATCCTAAAGCAGACGAAAATGTGGAAGCGGCTAAACCAAGTGGTACGATGATGCTGCCAAACAGAGATATATCGCCCATTATAAGTTGATTATCTAATAATTGTGATGATGAAGCAGAAGCAGCCAATTTATAAGCTATGAAGAAATAAACCACAAAACTGGTTAATGTAGCTGCAGTTGTTCCAATAGGAATGGATTTTCCTGGTTTTTTTAGATCACCAGATAAGCCTACACCCGCTGTCATGCCAGTGAATGCAGGGAAAATTATGGCAAAAACTACAAACAGTTGATTGCTGTTTACCCATCTTCTGTTAGA
>DUUR01000046.1 GCA_012841425.1 Bacteroidales bacterium
TATATTCCTGTAGTGAACGAAAATGACACTGTTTCGTTTGAAGAAATTATATTAGGAGATAATGATAAATTATCGGCATTAGTCGCTACAATTTTAAATGTTGATTTACTCGTATTAGTTTCTGACATTGATGGTATATTTAATAAAAACCCTCATCTTCACGATGATGCAGTACTTATTAATGAAGTTAATGATCTTAACACCGTTAAAAGTTTTATTGAAGAAAGACAGTCTTTGTTAGGTACGGGTGGCATGTCATCAAAAATTCATGCTGCTGAAATATGTATGAAAAATAATGTGGAGATGTGGATAGTAAATGGTCAGCGTCAAAATTATATTATTAATGCATTGGGTGGGACTATTGCGTTTACAAGGTTTAAGAAATAGTTAAAGGTTGAATTAAATATGAAACATGGGTTTATAGGTTTTGGCAATTTAGCAAAAGCAGTCTATCTGGGACTTAAAGATGAGGCAGATATCAAATTTTATTATTATGCGAGATCTAAAAAAGATGTGGATATTAAATTCTGCACTACGCTTGAAGAACTAGTTACGAATGCTGATATATTATGGTTAACAGTTAAACCTCAAGACCTATCTACTGTACTCGAAGATCTAAGGAAAATAGATATAAGTGGAAAAACTATTTTGTCACCTGTAGCAGGTAGAAGTGTAAATTTTATTGAGAAGTACTTAGGCAAAGAACAATTAATAATTCGTATTATGCCCAATCTTGCAATGGCTTATAAATCATCTGTCACGGCCTTCTTCTCTAATCACCCCGAAGAGGAAAGTGGAGAAAAGGTTTATAACTTATTAGGAAAGTTGGGTAAAGTTGTAAAGCTAGATGAAAGTGCTTTCGATTTATTCACATCTGTATTTGGTAGTGGCCCTGCATTTATACTCGCTTTTATTCAAATATTTAAGAATAAGTTGAAGGAGTTTAATTTACCAGGAACTCTTCCCGATGAATTATTACTTGAGCTTACAAGAGGAACTACGCTTTATTTTATGGAGAACCAAAAGGATTATAGCATAGAAGAACTTATTAATAATATTACCAGTAAGGGAGGGACTACTCAAGCTGGATTAGAGTATTTCCGTAGCCATGAAATAGGCAAACATTTTGAAGAAGTTCTAAATGCTGCTAGAAACAGATCTGAAGAACTAAGCAAGAACGGTAATTAGCTAATATTGCTGTATTACTCTTTATTGGTTTCTTTAGCTTTAAATGCTATTGCGTAATATCTTATTTGTTTAATAACCGATAATAATCCGTTTGAGCGGGTTGGTGAAAGATGATCAGTCAAACCTATCTCCTTCATAAACCTAAGATCCGTATCAATGATCTCATATGGTGTGCGACCACTAAATATTTTTATTACTAAAGCTAGCAAACCCTTTACTATAATAGCATCGCTTTCTGCCTGAAAATATAATTTTCCGTCTCGGTAATCGGTCTGTAACCAAACACGGCTCTGACATCCTTCAATAACATTTTCGGGTATCTTATATTTATCATCTAAATGTGCTAATGAATTTCCATATTCAATAATGAGTGAGTATTTATCCATCCAATCATGAAAAACACTGAACTCATCAATTATCTCTTGCTGTATATCGTTTATTGTTTGCATTATTAATTATTCACTTAATTTTATCACCCTTATTACCTGAAATAGATTTCAATTTACTTGCTCATTGTATATTACTTCCAATACGGTTTGCCCTACAACTTTAAGGGTGTTTTTATCAATATTACGCATATCGTCTTTCTGTGTATGCCAATAAGGTACGAAACCAGTATCAGATTCTGATTTCAAATTAATTATATTGGCACTTGGTGCTCTATGATTCTGGTTAACTGGCACATGATCGTCTGTTATATATCCCCCTCTATTTGGAACAAAATAATTCCCATATCCCATTTTCAAAGCGGTACTCCAGATTTTGTCTACGACATTTGAAGCGTACTGCAAAGAGTAACCTTCCTTCATGAAAGTGGCATTAGCACCACCAACCATATCTAAAAGAATACCGTAATCTGCTTTATAATTTTCTATATGAGGATTTTTGGACCAATATTGAGAACCCACACACCACCAGTCACCTTGAACCCATTCGGTAGAATATGAGGGTTGTCCCCAATCTTCTAAATCAAAAAATATTATATCGATACCCAAATCTATCGGATGTAAATAAATCTGTCGCGCTACTTCTAATAATGTTCCTACGCCGCTGGCGCCGTCATCTGCACCAGAAACAGGCAAATTGCGTAAAGTTGGATCAGCTTCTTCATCAGAAAATGGTCTGGAATCCCAATGAGCGAAGAGCAGAACTCTCTTTTTGGCATCAGGATTATATATTCCAATAATATTTCTTATTTCAATATTCTGACCATCGTAATGAGTTACATTTGCCCTCTGCTGAATAACCGAAGCTCCAAGTTCATCAAGTTTGGAAACTAAGTAATCTCCACATTCTTCATGAGCTATTGTTCCTGGAACACGTGGTCCAAAATCAACTTGTCTTTCTACAAACTTATAAGCACTATCTGCATTGAAACTTGGAGATTTCATTTCATAAGGTTCGGACGAAACAATATCCTTTTTAGATTGACAAGAGTTGCATGACATTGTAAAAAATGTCACTATAAGAAAAATCACTATAAGTGAAAAGAACCTCAACTGACTCATTATAATCTTATCTAATTATGTTTTTGGAATGAATAATCCGAAATACCAATATTTTTATATGTTTCTTTAAGAGCATCTTCATCATCAGAAATAACCAATAGTTTATCACCTACGTGAAGTTCTGTTAAGCCAGTGGGTACGAAATAACTTTCACCTCTCTTTACCATAACTACCAAAGTCTTGTCAGGGAGAGGCATTTCTATTAGATTTTTACCATATTTCAGAGTGTCTTCTGAAATAAGAATCTCTGTCATTGCTGATTTTATCTCTTCAGCAA
>DUUR01000047.1 GCA_012841425.1 Bacteroidales bacterium
AAAACAATAACTGCACCAATAAAAAATGATATGATAATCACTATCCATATCGAGTTTACCCCCAGCTGATAAATACCTTTGAAGAACTCTTTCATGAATTCCCGCATCCTATCGGGGATAGTTATAACTCTCCTCAACAGCAATGCATATACACCAACATTTTCAATTGATCTAAAGAAGTTCATGTGGTTTTTCTTTATCTAACATAAAGTACAAAGATAGATAAAATTACAAATCTTTTAGCAAGACGTCTTTATCACTTTCGTAGATATACATCCTATTATCAACCAATGCTTTCCAGTGTTTATGAAAGGTACCCTGTGTATCTATCATAAAATCTTCCGAACCGTTCTTATCTAGCTTCGACATCAAATAATTTACTGTAATTAGTTGAATGTCAACCGCCGGCTGAAAAGCTACCTCTCTCTCATCAATTTGAGATATAGTGGCAGAAATAACACCTATCTCCAACAATTTATCAAGGATATTGTTCGTTAACCTCGAAGGCGACTTGCACTTTTCTGAAATTTCCTCTGCTGTAAGTGGTGGTTTCTCGTTAGCAAAACGCCTTACAATCTCAGATGCTATTATAATAGTAAAAAAGTCTTTATACCTCCTGCTAATTCGTCGCGTCTCTTTTTCAAAAGAGAATTTACCCACATTTTGTGCGGCGTAAGATATCTCTGCTCCAATAAGCGTTATAAACCAAGAGAACTGAATCCATAGTAGCATTAACGGGATAAGTGCAAACGTTCCGTATATTGCATTGTAGCGGGTTATCCATAACTGTCCGCTCAAAAACAGCATTTGAAATATTTGAAACGCCACACCAGTTATCACCCCTGCTATAAGTGCATTTTTAAACTTAACCCTTGTGTTAGGCACAAACTTATATAATATTGTGAACAGCAATATTATAACCACATACGGCACTATACCCATTAGTTGCGGTATAAAAGGATATAGTATATATATTATTTTAAGAGTCTGGTTTTGTGGATAACTTAAAATATTTAATGCATTTGCAATGATAAAGAAGACCGGCATCAAAAGCACCATGGCTGCGTAATCTGTAACTTTCCTGCCTATGCTTCTACCCTTTCTAACCTGCCAAATCTGATTGAAATTTTTTTCTATATCATTAAAAAGCAAAAGTATTGTATACAACAATAGCATAATACCAATTCCAGCAAATAAACCGCCCCCCTTTGCTTGCTCGAGCGAGTTATTTATTAGCTGAAACAGCAAATCCATTAATTCCCTAAATCGCCCCTCGGCAGTAGCCTCTTCAGAAAACAGCACCCCCTCTTGCTCAGATGCAGCAAGCATTCCAGTAGTTAAAGAATCCGTTTCGGTTTGACCAAACTGATCGGCAGCGAGTGATAGCGTATCTGGTGGTGTGGCAGCAACAAAAGCAACCTCTGTTTCGGCAGTATTGGCTGAAAATAAATTAAAGATGCTGCTTTCAAGAATATTCTCAATCCCAAATCCCCGTGCTATAGCAAACAGCACTGCTAATAGCGGAACAATAGAGAGTAGAGTTCTGTAAGTAAGCGATCTAGCACTAGCAGGTATGTTTAGATCGCGAATATTCCTTACTGTTAATATAATAGTTTTAGTGGCATTATAAAGTACATTTCTCTTATTAGAGATTTTGTCAGGATCAGACCGCCAGATACCGTAAGTTAAGAAATATATCAATTCCCTAACTTTGGCGCCCCACCGCTCAAATCTGCTGGGTTTATACTCATCCCGGTCTCTTTTTTTACCGTAATTTGCCATATTTAAAAGTAATATAAAAAAGCAGCCGGTCTGTAAGCCGGGTTCTGTGCCCAATTAAATTGGGTGTCTGTCATTTATCTAAGCGGCCTACCCCTCGGCGTCGGACGAGCAGCCCTACATATCCGATATACATGGCCTTGCAACCCATAATGCGTACGGCATGCTGTGTTGCCACAACACCCGGTGGGCTCTTAC
>DUUR01000001.1 GCA_012841425.1 Bacteroidales bacterium
TATGTCTAAAGTCCTTGAATCTTTTGGCTTTAGGATACATTCCTAGTGCCTCTTTTGTATGGTCTGCACCAAGATCAACATCACACAATGCAACCACATTAACTAGGTCTGTTTTCGCAAATTCCTTTATAACCTCCAATCCTCTGTTTCCGATACCAATATAAGCAAGATTAACTTTTTTATTAGCACCCACTACCCTATTGTAGCTAGCAGCACTCATTTTAGTAGAGATACCCCCCATGGCAAGTCCTGCCGATGCAAGAGCTGCATTTTTTAAAAAATTTCTTCTAGTTGTCATTATTGTATTTTTTTGACATTTAAGTCTAAGTTCTATTTTAATCTATTCAAATCTATCTTTATAAGCCCATAAACCAAGTGCTGGGCTCGAAATATAATAGATTTCCTCTCCATCCGAGAGAATATTAAATCCCTCTTTCAGTTTATCTACATCATACCTTGCTAGCGCTTCATCTAAATCACCCCAGTTAAAACCCACACTCTCAATTTCTTCTTTTGTGAGGCTATCAGCTTCTTTGCCTGGGCAATAGGTTACTGAAAAACGATCTTCAGAAGACCCATGAATAAGATGTGCAGCTGCTCCAAGATTATTTCTTAATTCAGCATCGTTATCAACTGCTTCAAGCGTAGTTGGAGTACCAAAATATCCATATTTCCTTATCAGTCTATCTATCTCCTTATCCTCACCAAATTCTTTCAGTGCTGGAGCCAATACTATTAACTCACCACCATCAGCAATAGCCATTCTAGTCCTATATATAGATTTATTACCTAACCATGTACTTTTAAACTCGGTGGGGTCTAGCCACACAACCACCTTTTTAAGAGGCTTCTCAACCATTACAAAGTTAACCTCTAAAGACAACTTAGCAGCCAAGTCGAACACCTCAATATCATCTCCAACATAGAGACCATATATTTGCTGTTCCCCTTTTTCGTTTACTCCTACTACTGTAAGAACGTAAATTATAGGTAGTTCATTTAAATATTTATCAGAAGCATAATTAAAAACCTTTCTAACTGGAGTATCGGCACGCCCCATCATTCGCTCCATACCATAAACGGCACCTATATAATGACTTTTGTTTATACCTTCACTTCCCCCTGTACCAACTAGAATGTTTTTATTGTAGTTTGCCATACCTACAACCTCATGAGGTACAACCTGTCCTATAGAAAGAATTAAATCGTAGTTTACTTCAACCAGTATTTTATTTACTTGTGCTGGCCAAGTAAAATCTACTTTACCCTCAGAAATCTCACGAACATATTCAGCTGGTACCTCTCCAAGTGTAATTACATCATTTCTCCAATCATGATCACGAAACAACTCTCTGGGAGTTTGACCAAACATATGGCTTATCTGTTCATCTGTCATTGGGGTATGAGTGCCAAGTGCAGGTAGAATATCAGTAAGTTTATCACCATAATATTCCCACGCAATTTCTGTTAGCTCTCCAGCTTTGCTTGGAAGACGGGTATAATCAGGTGGAACGGCAATAACCTTTTGCCGTTCACCCAATTTTTCCATAGCTTCATTTAGCCCTCTCTTTAGATCATCTCGAGACAAACTAGTTTGAGGAGATCCTATCTCGTAATATATCATTATTCAATAATATTTAAACATCGTATGTTGATGAAGCTGTGCTTCCCCCGCGGCCAGTCCAGTCTGTATGGAAAAACTTTCCACGAGGACTATCAAGCCTTTCATATTGATGTGCACCAAAGTAATCCCTCTGAGCTTGCAGAAGGTTAGCAGGAAGACGATCGCTCCTAAATCCATCATAATAAGCTAAAGCAGAAGACAAGGCTGGAACAGGAATTCCATTCATTAATGCTGTTGCACATACCCTACGCCAGCTTTCTTCGGCCAACTGAACAGCATTAGTGAAGAAAGGATCAAGCAATAGGTTCTCTAACTTTGGATTATTATCAAATGCTTTTTTAATATCCTCAAGGAAACGAGAACGAATAATACATCCACCACGCCACATTAAAGCAATTCCTCCGTAGTTCAGATTCCACTTATACTCTTTTGCAGCCTCCATCATTAGGTCATAACCCTGAGCATAAGAAATAATCTTTGCACCATAAATAGCACTCTCCAAATCCTTAACAAACTGCTCCTTATCGCCTTTAAAGTCGGGCTTCTTACCAACAAGAGTTTTTGAAGCTTTTACTCTCAGATCTTTCTGCGCCGACAAACATCTTGAAAACACAGATTCACCTATCAAAGTTAATGGTATCCCGAGATCTAAAGCAGTTACAGCTGTCCATTTACCCGTACCCTTCTGCCCCGCAGTATCTAATATTTTTTCTACTAAAGGCGAACCGTCTTCATCTTTAAATGCAAGAATATCTCTTGTAATTTCAATAAGATATGAATCCAAAACTCCTTCGTTCCACTTTTTAAAAATATGATGCTGCTCAAAGGCATCCATTCCCAAAAGATCTTTCATCAAATGATATGCCTCGTTGATAATCTGCATATCGCCATATTCGATACCATTATGCACCATCTTAACAAAATGACCAGCACCATTTTCTCCAACCCAGTCACAGCAGGGGACTCCACCATCAACTTTTGCTGCAACAGCTTGAAAAATTTCTTTTATATGGGGCCAAGCTTCAGGAGAACCACCTGGCATAAGTGACGGACCAGTTAATGCACCCTCTTCACCTCCTGATACACCCGACCCTACATAAAGCAGTCCTTTGCTCTCTACATATTCAGTTCTACGAACTGTATCTGGGAAGTGGCTATTACCTCCGTCAATTATTATATCTCCTTTTTCAAGTAATGGTATCAGTCTATCAATAAAATCGTCCACTGGCTTACCTGCTTTCACAAGTAACATTACTTTGCGAGGTCTTTCTATAGAAGCAACAAACTCTTCAAGTGATTGAGCACCGATAAAATTTTTATCCTTGCCTCTACCTCCAATAAAGTCGTTAACCTTCTCTACAGTTCTGTTAAAAACGGCTACAGTGTAACCTTTGCTCTCCATATTTAGCACAAGGTTTTCGCCCATAACGGCCAACCCAATTAATCCTATATCTGCTTTTTGTTTCATAATATGTTTATTTTATCTCTTAACTCTTGCATTACCTTCCCAAATGCTCCAAATCACATCTTCATCGGCAGGTTGGGCATAATCTGTAAGGAAAGTTGTAGCGAGTGCTCCACTTGCCCATGCAAATTTAATCCATTTTTCAGAATCCATACTACTTAATATGCTATAAAGCAGTCCACCTACAAATCCATCACCACCTCCAATACGGTCAATTACATTAATTGTCCTAAGTGGCGCTTCGTGCCATGTTTCATTTTCATAAACAATTGCTCCCCAGAGATGTTCATTAGCACTAATTACCTCACGAAGGGTGTTTGCAAAGACCGAAACATTTGGAAAAGCTTTACTTGCATTTAAAATCATACCCTTAAAAGCTTCAATAGTATCCTCAATATTTTCACCCCCTGCGGCAGGTCCTTCTACTCCTAAACAAAGCTGATAATCCTCTTCATTTCCAATAAGAATATCAGATAAAGATGCAATTTCGGTAAATGCCGCTCTAAGCTCCTCTTCTCTACCTTTCCAAAAAGTAGCTCTATGGTTTAGATCGAACGAGATGAGAGTTCCATTATTCTTAGCAAAGCGAGCAATCTCCAAGCAAAAATTACTAGCTTCAGGAGACAACGCTGCAATTAATCCTGATAGATGAACAATCTGAACTCCCTCTTTCACAAATATGCGCTCTAAGTCGAAATCCTTAACATTTAATATCCTTCCTACTTCGCCAGCACGATCGTTCTGAACTCTAGGACCGCGTAAGCCAAAACCACTATCAGCAATATTAAACTGATGTCTGTATCCCCATGGTCCTTCCTGAGGCACCTCTGGTCCTTCATACTCCATATTTCGGGCACGTAGATCAGCTTTAATAAACGCAGCAATGGGACTATCTTTCACAAAATTGGTCAAAACCTTAACAGGTAATCCAAGATATGATGAAATACTTGCTACATTTGACTCGGCACTTGTTGCTTGCATCTGAAACATATTAGTGCTCTGCACGGGTTGTCCATTAACTGGAGTTATTCTAACCCCCATACTTGTAGGCACAACCAATGAATATTTAAATTCCTTTCTTAACTCAAGTGACATAACTATTTTGTTTACTTATTATTAAATACTAAAAGAATCAAATCCACCATCAACTATTGCAACAGTACCTGTAACAAACTTTGAGGCATCACTAGCAAGATAATGTAGAGTACCTAAAAGGTCTTCGGGATTTCCAAAACGACGGAATGGTGTATGCGCAATAATTGTGTTTCCTCTATCGGTATATGATCCATCGCTATTAGTTAATAAAGTTCTATTCTGCTCTGTTATAAAGAAACCCGGACAAATTGCATTTACCCTGAATTCTTCACCAAACTTAGTAGCAAGTTCACCTGCCATATACTTTGTAAAGTTAGACACTGCTGCTTTTGCTGCTCCATAACCTGCAACTCTTGTTAGTGGACGAATAGCAGAGGCTGAAGTAATATTTATAATATTTCCTTTTTTATCATCAACCATATATTTAGCAAAAACAATACTAGGTATCACTGTACCCATAAGATTAAGATCAACCACTTTCCGGAAGTCATCTATCTTTAGATCAAAAACAGTGTTCTTTGGTCCTATGGTTGCACCTGGCATATTACCACCAGCACCATTTATTAGAACATCTATCTTACCATATTTGGCAACTATATCCTCTGCATTTTTTTTCAAAACCTCTTCATCAGCCACGTCTGTTTGTAAAAACATTGCATCCCCACCGTTGGCCTTCACCTTTTCTATTAGAGTATTACCCTTCTCTTCGTTTCTGGCAAGAACTGCCACCTTTGCGCCATGAGCAGCTAGATATTCAACCATAGATGCACCAAGAACTCCTGTGCCACCTGTGATTACAACTACTCTGTCTTTGATATCAAATAATTTGTACATAATAATTTATTTAATCAGTTTTTGTAAATATAGATTTCGATTATTTATATTGTATTAGAAATTAAAATACTCTTTAGCATTGCGATAGCAAATATTCTCTATCATCTTTCCAAGAAAATCGAGTTCAGAAACAGGAAGAAGTCCTTCTTCTACATCATTACCAATTAGATTACATAAAATTCTCCTAAAATACTCATGACGAGGGTAAGATACAAAACTACGAGAGTCGGTTAGCATACCAACAAATCTACTTAATAAACCCTGTGATGAAAGAACATTCATCTGATCCTCCATTCCATTTTTTTGATCAAGGAACCACCAGCCAGAGCCAAATTGCATTTTGCCTGGAACTGTACCATCCTGAAAATTGGCAATCATAGATGCCACTAGATAGTTATCATTTGGATTCAGATTATAAATAATTGATTTTGCCAGCTTGTTTTCAACCTCCAGATTATTAAAGAAACGAGACATATTCTTTGCAACATCAGAAACATCATTTATTGAGTCATAGCCAGTATCAACACCTAGCTTATTTAACATTCTCGTATTATTGTTTCTAATTGCACCATAATGAAATTGTTGTACCCACTCTTTACTATGATTTAGTAAAGCATTATCATGCAACATTTTTGATTTAAATTTCAAAACTTCTTCATCTGTAAGATTCTCTTTTCTATTATATATCTTATCAAATATCTCCGACACTTCATCATTGGTATATGGTGTTGAGAAAAAATTATCTATTCCATGATCTGCAAGTTTGCAACCATTAGCTTCAAAATAATCATGTCTCTTAGATATCGCTAATGAATACTCATCAATATTTGTTATACCTATACCAGTTATATTGCTTAATTTATCTACGTATGCTCTAAAATTATCACCATTTTCAACAGCCATCGACTTATCTGGGCGCCATGTTGGTAACACTTTCACTTCAAATCCACTCTCCTTAATCTGCTTATGATATTCAAGCGAATCCAAAGGGTCGTCTGTAGTACAAACAACCTCAACATTAAATTTCTTCATTAAACCTCTTGCCGAATATTCGGGCATTTGCAACATTTCATTTGCCTTATTATAAATTTCAAGAGCAGTATCTGGTGTAAGTAAATCATCAATACCAAAAACCCTTTTTAATTCTAGATGTGTCCAGTGGTACATTGGGTTTCTCATTGTATAAGGAACAGTTGCAGCCCATTTCTCAAACTTCTCCCAATCAGTAGCCTCACCTGTTATATACTTCTCACTTATCCCATTAGCCCTAAGCAGTCTCCATTTATAATGATCCCCTCCAAGCCAAAGCTCAGTAATTGTTCTGAATTTATGGTCTTCTGCAATCTCTTTAGGCTCCAAATGACAATGATAATCTATAATTGGCA
>DUUR01000048.1 GCA_012841425.1 Bacteroidales bacterium
ATATGATTTTAAGAGAAAGGAGGAACACAATGATTGGTGTATTGTTTTACATTTTCTTTGTGTTATTAGCAGTTCTGGGATGTACTGTGTTAGAGGGTGCTACGGGTATTTTTCAAGCAATAGCAGCATTACTCATTTTCCTGATTGCGGTAGTGTTTTTAGTTAGTGGAGTGATAATTTCTGTTATTGAGAAAACAGGAGGTAAAAAATGAATAAACTGGATTTTGATAACCTACGGGAAACCTTTCTCTCGAAGGAAGCAGAAGTCTTCGATTGGAAGCGTGGAGAATATGGTGATGATGAGGATAAACTATTAAACTTTAAACAAATTGCGAATTTCACAGGAGTTTATCCTTCGGAAGTTTGTATGATACATATGCTAAAGCATATCCAAAGCCTGGCGTTAGCAATTAAAAACGGCAAACATAAGGATAAGTGGTTCTGGCATGACGAAAAAGGTAATGAGGGATTGAAACAGAGAATAGTTGATATCAGAAATTATGCTTTGCTCTTAGCAGCGTGTATAGAAGATGAGATAGATAAAGGACAATCTACAGCCAACCATTTCCGAGGAGGCGAATATCTATCATGAACTTAACCATCCTACCCGAAATTAAAGAAAGCTTATTACCGTTGAAAGATGAAGAATTAAAAGCATTAGAAAGGTCTATATTAGAAGAAGGAATAAGAGATGAGCTAATTGTGTGGGATAAGAACGGTGAATTGATATTAGTTGATGGTCACCATAGGTATGAATTAGCTCAAAAATATAATTTAGAATTTAAAATTAGTAAAAGACAATTTAGTAATTTAGATGAAGTTTTAGAATGGGTTGATAATAACCAATTGGGTAGAAGGAATTTAACAAATGAGGAGAGAAGCTATTTAATTGGAAGAATGTATTTAAGGGAAAAGAAACAAGGCGAAAGAACAGATTTGCTTTCTGATGAACTTGTGGTCAAATTGACCACAAGTTCAGGAAGCGCTGCTACTGCAAAAAAGATAGCTGAAAAGATAAATAGCAGTGAAGCAACTGTTAGGAGGGCTGGCAGATTCGCTGAAGCAGTAGATAAAATTAAAGAAATTTCACCAGAAGCAGCAGAAAAAATATTAAAAGGTGAAGTGTCTGATGCGCTAACACAGCTTCCTAAAGTAGATATTACACCTGAGATAGTGGAAAAAATAAAAGAAACTAAAAATATAAAGCAAGCGAAAAGACAAATAATTGCAGAAAATGTAAAAATAGTTCCTTTTACTGAAAATGGTAAATATCGTATTGTTTACGCTGACCCTCCTTGGAAATATAGTAATAATATGCCCGAATATTTTTCCGAGCAAGCCGACCATTATCCACTTATGGCTATTGAAGAAATATGTGCTTTACCGATTAAGGATATAGTAGAAGATAATGCAGTTCTTTTTTTGTGGGTAACTTCTCCTATACTTGAAGAATCATTTCAAGTAATAAAAAGCTGGGGATTTTTTTATAAAAGTTGCTTTGTATGGGATAAAATTAAACACAATATGGGGCATTACAATAGCGTTAGGCACGAATTCCTTCTAATTGCTACCCGTGGAAGTTGTTTGCCAGACGTTCCTAAATTATTTGATAGCGTAATATCAATTGAAAGAACTGAACACAGCAAGAAACCAGAATATTTCCGTGAAATTATCGATACTATTTATCCACATGGAAAACGGATAGAATTATTTGCTCGTGAACGAGTTGAGGGGTGGGATAGCTATGGAAATCAATTATCCTGACGCAAAAAGAAAAACAACTTTTGAAGAAGGGCTTGAATTCCAAGATTTTGTAGCTGATATTTTACATAGAGAAATGGGATTAGTAATTACTAATTACTCAAGCCGTAAATGGCAATTTAACATTGGTGAAAACAGGCAGGGAATTGAAATTAAGCTTGATAGAAGAATATTAGAAACTGGTAATGTTTCAATTGAAATTGGAGAAAAATCAAGAGCTGATTTATCGCAATATACACCAAGCGGTATTTTTAGAAACGACAACTCTTGGCTATATATTCAGGGAAATTATGAGATAATTTTTATCTTTGCTAAGAAAATACTATGTTTACTTGCTAATTCTGGAAAGTATCGTATTGATACACTACCTACCATTCAACGATTTTTATTACCATTATCAATTGCGGAAAGATATGCAGCAAAAACATTAAGACCCAAAGATTTAGGATATAACAATGAAAGCTAAAGATTTTGGTGCACCAGAGGAATTTTGGAACGAAAACGTTGTGTTGTGTAAGCGCTGTGGAGAACCCATAGCGTTTGCAAAAGACGAAACTGGTAAGTGGATAGTGATGAGACCCGATTTTAAAGGGCGCCATCAGTGCAAAATAATAAAGGAGGTAAAAAATGAATAATTGTGAAAATGGGATACCACAATGGGTAATATGGAGGAAG
>DUUR01000049.1 GCA_012841425.1 Bacteroidales bacterium
ACCGTTGTTACTCCTTCTATATCATTGATTTGATTTATTGGAAGAGTAATATCTTCTGCAATATTTATGTTGTATATGTTGTTTAAAATCATATGTATATTCTTTCTTTATAAAATAGAACAATTGGCTCTACGCCTATGTTCAAATAGCTGGTTTTATGCTGTCTTTTGAAAATAAATTGTATTTTTGTTAATTCTTGCTCAAAAGCAATCAAAGCAGACGAATCCAGTATTAGCACTAGATAGTCTGTGGCTTAACTTATTCATATCCTATTATTCTTAATTCTATCAATTTAATTATGCGCAAATCTATATTTCTTTCGCTTATTTTGTGTTTGTCATCCACCATCCTCTTTTCTCAGAAGAAAACACTCGATCACACTGTTTATGACAGCTGGAAGAGCCTTACTAACACCAACGTGAGTGATAAAGGCAATGTAATTACTTCACTCATCGCTCCTCAGGAGGGGGATACCACTCTATTTATTCAGAGGATAGATCCAAAAAACTCAAAGCTAGGTAGTAGTAAAAACTTTGAAAGAGTTACTAGCTACAGGCTTTCACATGATGGAAGATGGACCGTAGCTTTAATTAAAGCTCCTCTTGCCGAACGTAGGCAAGCACGTATAGACAAGAAGAAGAAAGAGGATATGCCACAAGACTCGTTGCTAATTATCGACAATCTCACTTTTGATTCTTATAAAATACCGGGAGTGAAGTCATATAGAACAGCTAATGAATTTAATTCACATATTACTTACACTGTTAGTCCCACTAATGATAGTGTCAAAAACAGTGCCAAACAAAAAGATGTACTTATACTTCGAAATCTATTTACACAGGAGGAGGATAGTTTCAAGCATTCAAAAGAGCATATATTTAATAAATATGGTAACTCGTTCGTCGCAATAATCGAACCTGATACTAAAGACACTACAGATTATAAAAGAGTGGTTTTCAAAGACCTCAAATTGAATAATCAAATAACTATCTCTAGCGAGCCTTTGGAATACAAATCACTTGCATTTAATGAAGAAGGAGACAAACTAGTATATCTTGCAACACCCGATACATCTAAAATAGTACAAAAAGCCTACGACATCAGATACTATACAACAGGCGCCGATTCTGCAATTATTATAGCTGATAGCGATACAAAGGGGTTGCCAGATAATTGGCTGTTTAATGAAAATGCATCACCCTCTTTCAGTAAAGATGGCACAAGAATACTAGTGGGAGCAGCCCCACCAAAAGAGCCGGAAGATACTACAATAGTAAACTTTGAAATGGCTACACTAGATATATGGCATTGGCGCGACCCAGTTATACAACCACAGCAGTTGAAAGAACTGAGAAGAGAAGAAAGTCGCACATACCTAGGTTTAATATACACCAACCAGAAAGATGAATTTATACCATTAGCAAGCAAAACCATGCCTTATGCTTCAATTTCTAACGAAGGAGATGGACGATATGCACTTGTTTGGTCGAATCTGCCATATCTATTAGAGAGTCAATGGGATCTTTCATCAAAGACCGACGTGATGATTGTAGATTTAGAAAATATGGATGCGAGGGAGGTGGGTAAACCTCTTAATGGGCGACCATCATTTTCTCCACTGGGCAATTATATCTATTGGTGGAATGACGATGCTAAACACTGGTTCTCACATGACAATAGAAAAGGAATAATTAAAAACTTAACAGAAGATATTGAAGTCAACTTCTGGGATGAAAAAAATGATGTCCCTCGTACACCTGGCTCATATGGCATAGCGTCATGGGGTGAAAATGATGAGTATATACTTATTAACGATATGTTTGATATTTGGAAAATATATCCAAGTGAAATAAAGAAGCCCGAAAATATTACTTTAGGAAAGGGGCGAAACGATTCAATAACATTCAGGTATGTAAATCTCGATAGAGAAAAAAGGTACATAGAACCAAAAGATGAGTTGCTTTTATCTGCTTTCAATAATATCAGCAAAGAGAGAGGATATTATACATTAAAACAATCAGGACGCAATCCTCTTAAAGAAAGAGTAATGGATAAATACAGCTTTAGTGGTTTACTAAAAGCAAAAGACTCAGAATTGATGCTGTTTCAAAAAAGCAACTTTAGCACCTCTCCCAATCTACATATTACAGATAACTTATGGAAGTCGTCTACTAGGCTAACAGATATCAATCCACAGATGAGCCATTATAACTGGGGTACAGCAGAGTTGTTTTCATGGACCTCGTTTGCCGATGTACCATTACAAGGTATAATTTATAAACCAGAAGACTTCGATCCAACAAAGAAATATCCAGTAATGATATATTTTTACGAAAAACATTCAGATAATTTATATTCATACATGACGCCCGCACCAAGTCGATCAACTATAAACATTCCCTTCTTCGTAAGTAGGGGGTATATAGTATTTACACCAGATATTGATTACACAGTTGGACAACCAGGTATGGATGCCTATAACTCAGTTGTATCAGGAGCAGAAGAGCTAATAAAGTTCGATTGGGTAGATGCAGAAAACATGGCAATACAAGGTCAAAGCTGGGGAGGTTACCAAGTAGCCTATCTTGTAACCAAAACCAATATGTTCAAAGCAGCAGGTTCTGGAGCACCAGTTTCAAATATGACCAGCGCATATGGTGGTATAAGATGGACAACTGGTCGCAGCAGACAATATCAATACGAAAAGACACAGTCGAGAATTGGCTCAACACTAAGTGACTCTTTAGACCTTTATATTAAAAACTCACCAGTTTTCTTTGTAAAAGATATAGAAACACCACTTTTGATTATGCATAACGATAATGACGGAGCCGTTCCGTGGTATCAGGGAATTGAAATGTATATGTCGATGCGCCGTTTAGGTAAGCCAGTATGGATGTTGCAATACAACAATGAAGAGCACAACCTAATTCACCGTAGGAACACTAAAGATTTGGCGATAAGACTTCAACAATTTTTCGATCATTATTTAAAAGGAGAACCAGCTCCAGTGTGGATGACACGTGGAGTTCCTGCCACAGAAAAAGGTAAAACTTGGGGGTACGATATCGATTAAAATCCCCGTTGCCTCATAGCTTCAAAGGTTATGACGGCAGTAGATACAGAAACATTGAGCGAGTCAATCATTCCCCTCATAGGAATCTTGATTCGCTCTTTTGCATTATTAATCCAATAGCTCGTTAGCCCCTCAGCCTCAGTGCCCATTACAATTGCCGATGGGGTGGTATAGTCTACCGTATGATATGGCTTAGCTCCATTAAGCTCTGCAGCATACACATTAATATTATTAGTATTTAACCACTCTAAAGCCTCCTGGGAGGAGCAAATAGTAGTTTGAAGAGTAAACAATCCACCCACCCCCGAGCGTATAACATTAGGATTATATAGATCGGTTTGGTTGTCACAAATGATAACAGCATCAACAGCAGCCGCATCAGCAGTTCTCAGCACAGCCCCCAGGTTTCCAGGTTTCTCAACCGACTCTAAAATTATAATAAAAGGATTAGCTGAAATTTTAAGATCGTCCAATCCATGTTGTTTAGGTTTAGCTAAAGCTACAATACCATCCGAATTCTCTCTATAGGCTATCTTTTCAAAAACAGAAGGTGATATATCAAAAATTATGTTCTCGGACAAAGAATTAAGAACATCCAAATATTTAGACTTGCTAAACATATCCCTGCAAACATATACAGAACTAATAATATAATTGCTTTGCAGTGCCAGAGAAAGTTCACGCGCCCCTTCAATAACAAAGAGTTGTTGCTCTCGTCTTTCTCTACTACTCTTATAAAGCTTTACAATGTTTTTTATTGTACTATTTTGCAGACTTGTAATCATTTGCTTGCCAGATATTTTTTAATTCACCGTTTTGCAGACTAGTAGCTATTTGCTTACCTGGTCGTTAGTAAGTAAAAAGGTATCTATAACCTCACGGAACGACTTCTTAGGTAGTGCACCAACTCCCACTTGAGGCTCCTCGTCCATTGGGATAAACAAAAACATGGGTATACTTCGGGCTCCAAACACATGTGCCAGCTCTGGCTCCTCGTCCACATTAATTTTATATACATATAATTCACCACCATACTCAGCTGCCAACTCAGCCAATATAGGAGAAGTAATTCTGCAAGGACCACACCAGTCGGCATGAAAATC
>DUUR01000050.1 GCA_012841425.1 Bacteroidales bacterium
AGTATATCCTCATCTTCGCCTGTTACAAATATTTCAGAGACAGACTCTTGTTCACCCAACACAATAGAAGAGTCATCAAAAGCTACATCAGAATCGAAATGTTTAGTGCCTTTTTTAAATATAATCCTGAAGGCGCTTCCTCTATTCTCTTCGCTTTCTACCTCAATTTCGGCCTTATGCTTATCGGCCATTTCTTTTACAATTGAGAGCCCGATACCTGTACTAGGCTTACTTTTATCCTCGTTAAACGATTCGAATCTCTTAAAGAGCCTTCCTTGTTTATCTTTTGAGATACCAATTCCGCTATCTTTTACTTCTAGAATTATAAAATCGTTCCTATTAAAAAGGGATAGATTTATTGAATCGCCAAGGGCTGTATATTTAAATGCATTAGAAAGTAAATTTATGATTACTTTTTCAATAGCTTCGGCATCTAACCAGAGCCACTGACTACCCACCCTATTATTAAAGCTATAATCAATTTCTTTTAACTCTGCTACTTTTATGTAATTTGTGAAAATATTTTCTGCAAATGCTGCTATCTCTATTTTATTAACTTTTAAAGGCGACTGCTCCATCTTTTGAAAATCGAGAATCTGATTTACCATATTAAGTAGCCTGTTTGTGTTTTTTGATACAAGCTGTAGCTGGTTTCTTACAGATTCTGAAGTGTCGTTGTTGTTAAGTAGATTTTCGATTGGAGAAACAATCATAGTTAATGGAGTTCGTAACTCATGAGAAATATTAGTGAAAAAGCGGGTTTTTATTTCCGACTCCTGCTTTTCAAGAATAATTTTATTTCGCAACCTGTAAAACGTATACAATATTTTGAATGTCATGTATACAACAAGCAAAAGTATTAGAACGTAAAAAAGATATGCCCACCAAGTGGCCCAGAAAGGAGGTAGAACTTCAATAACCAGATTACGCTCATTATCAGCCCATACACCATCGCTGTTTGTAGACTTTACCTTAAAAGTATATTTACCCTTAGAGAGATTAGTGTAAGTGGCAGTTCTTTGATTGCCTGTAAATATCCATTCTTTATCAAACCCTTCTAGTTTATAAGCATATAGAATAATATCGGGGTCGGTGTAATCTAGCGCAGCAAATTCAATACTGATAAAATTCTGGTTATGTTTAAGCGTAAGTTCATTGATAAGATTAATGTTTTTCTTCAACAGGCCGTTTGGTTCTATTTGAACAACACGGTTAAATAACTTAAGCTCAACTAATGCCAGATTTGGTTGGAATCGATTGTTTTTTACACTTATAGGATCAAACATAATCATACCATGCGAATAACCAAAAATCAACCTACCATCGCTAAGACAATATCTAGAATTTTCGGAGAAGTTACTTCTTCTCATCAGACGTTTAATCTCACTAAAATTGCTAAAGGTTTCATTCTCTATACTAAACTTTGTTAGACCACCCTCGCTACTTATCCATAAATTACCATTCTGATCTTCTTGTATTGAGAGTATAATATCCGACGGCAACCCATGGGTGGTATTAAATGTTTCAAAAGCTATAGGTAAACCATTTTCGTCTGTTTCTGTTATTTTACTTATTCCACCACCAAATGTGCCTATATATGTTTCTCCTTGACTAGTAGTACAAATATCCATAATGTCGTTTGCACCAATTGAGTAATCATTTGAATTACTGCCAGTATAGACATTAAATTCAATTTCTGTGGGAGAATTGAAGTCGGAGCAAAACATGATAAACCCTAGAGTGGTGCCAACAGAGATATTTTTATGTTTGTCTTCAGAAATAATCCTAACCTGATCACCTTTGGCTATAGGATAATTTTTTAACTCGTTGTTATGATTAATAAACTTTTCATCTGAACCACTATCCATCAACAAATTAATACCACCTCCGAATGTTCCAATCCAAATGTTCCTGTTATCATCTTCAAAAATTGAATATACATTATTATCACTTAAAGAGTATATATCATTTGGGTTGTGCTTATATTGATGAATATTAAAACCCTCTATCCCCTGTATGCGAGTAAGCTTATATGCGCCCTCACCTTTAGTACCCAGCCATATATTATTTTGCGAATCCTCTGTAATTGAATAAACGACACCATCAATTGACACCCCTCTTTTTATATCACCAATTTTATTAATAATATGAATTTCACCATCTTTTGTTGCCACCCAAATTAATCCATCTGAGTCCTCAAAAATAGGTCGAACATCATTATTTATAGTGGAATTGACTTTTTTGTTAAGCGCAATTGAAAGGAACTGAGAATCATCGTAAAATATTACCTTCTCGAGCCCGTGTGAGCGAGTGCACATCCATAGATTACCCTGTCTGTCTGAATATGCAGCATGCAACATATTAGAAAACATCCAATTGGTTGAGAAGGGTTCATTATAAAAAGGTATTAGGCTATCACCATCTTTATCATAAATAGAAAATCCCCCACCCCTTGGATGTACCCACAGTCGATTTTCAATGTCCTCAAATATAAAGAAATTAGGGGGGAATACGGTAGACTCTTTGCTCTCTATATAGGGTGTGAAATGCTTATACTCCACAGTATAAGGGTTGAACTTTGAAACACCCAACTGATCTGTTTCGAACCATATGTTTTTTGACCTATCGATATAGACATCAAAAATTTCATTAAATCTCATTTCAGGCAAAGTAGTGCTATTAAAACTCTCCATACTTCCATCATGAGTATTATATATTACAATACCATCATACTTAGAAACAATTAATATTCTCTCAGAAGAGATTTCTCTTATAGATATGATATCAGAAGACATCTCTGTTTGCAGTTTATGAAACTGATCTCTATCTCTGTAATATATCCATATAGCACCTTTTTCAGAAGCAAACCAAAGCTCATTATTAAACTCGAGTAAACTAAAAAATGGTGTTTCGGTTTTGAATCCCGATTTTGAATTGGGATGAAAATAGAAAGCAGGAGAATCACTATCAGCACTTACATATGTAAGTCCTCCTGCTGTTAAAATCCAAGAATTATTATGATTATCCTCATAAACATTATGAACAAAATTATGTGTAAGATTATTCTCAGAAGTATTGTAATAGACTGAATTAAAAAGAGAGTCTACTATAACAATACACCCATCCTGCTCAGACAAAACCCAGACCCTACCACTTGCTTTTGGAATAATTTGTGAGGTATCGAACAGAGTTTCACTTAATACATCTAGATCATTTATAGCTAATAAAGATTCTGTTTCAATATTAAACCTGAATGCCTGATTATCATAAGTTAGTGCCCAAATATTTTTGTAATTATCTTCAAAGATATTATCAATTCTGCTGCTTCTAGATTCAACAATATTACCTGTTGGTAAATGAAAAGTAGTGAATGTATACCCATCGAACTTACTTAATCCATTCCATGTACTAAACCACATAAAATCATCGCTGCCCTGCAAAATATCGGTAATAGTATGCTGTGGCAACCCATCTTCTGCCCCAAAATGCTCAAAATAGGCTTTAGGCTGGGCCGATAGCATTCCAATTTTAATAATTGATACAATCAGAACAGAGATTAAATATTGTGTCAGTAAGAGTTTATTCATATAGATTTACTAGAAGCCTATAAATTTAAGACTGTTTTTGTAGTTAATCACTTATTACAAATATATAATTTTTTAAGGTTGCGAAAATTAATACACTGTTAAAAAACAATTACTCTCCCATCTAAAACCAATTTGTAATATATTATTTATAAAAATTTGGCTATTATTGTATTATTACACATTTATTATAAAATGGGCTAATATATTTGACTCTACTATGAAGCATAAATTTAGTTTTATATTTTTAGTATTACTATTTGTTACTAATCTAAATTTATTTGGAATTAATAAATCTGTTCCCCGAGATACGAGTTATACCGTTTATAGTTCCTACATTAAAGAATTAAAACGGTTCCCGTTTATTAAAACAGTTGACACCATAGTTGCAAAAGCAATTAAATCTTATGAAAAAGTGGTATATAAAAAGATAGCAGATACAAAATATGGGGACAGAGAACTTAAGCTATCAGTATATAGACCAGATAATGATCTTCTATACCCAGCTGTTTTAATGATACATGGAGGAGGTTGGAACTCTGGCACACCTGATATGCAAAAAGCACTGGCTATAAATCTCGCAGAACAAGGATTTGTAACATTAACAGTTGAATACAGATTGATACCCGAAGCACTGTTTCCAGCTGCTGAAGAAGATTTAAACGATGCAGTAGAGTGGATATATAATAATGCCGATAGATTTAAAATAGATTGTAATGCCATAGCTGTATCGGGTTGCTCGGCGGGGGGACAGCTTGCAGCACTTATTGGAACTAAAAATAGCAATAACAGAATTAAGGCAGTAATAAACATTGATGGTATATCAACTTTTATTAATAATGAAACCATAGAAAGAGCTCAAAAAGCACGTGATACTGGAGCTAAGATGCCTGTTGATGCTCAGTGGCTAAACGGCACCTACAGTGAGAATCCTAAACACTGGACTCAGGCCTCTGCATTAAATTGGATTAATGACGATTCTGCTCCTATTTGTTTTATAAATAGCTCTATAGATCGTTTTCACAATGGTAGGGATGAGCATATTGAGTTACTTAAAAATATTGGCGTGTATTCTGAGGTGCACACTTTTGAAGATACACCCCATACATTCTGGCTTTTTCACCCTTGGCATATATCAACAGTGAATTACGCAGCAAACTTCTTAAGAAAGATTTTTGATTCACCAGCTGAACTTGAGGATAACGATTATGATTTTGTTGTTGCTCAAGATGGAAGTGGTGATTTCACTTCGGTTCAGGATGCTATTAATGCGGTTCCTGATTTTCGGAAACAACCTTCAAGAATCTTTATTAGAAATGGCTATTATCGTGAGAAAGTTATAATACCTGACACCAAACACTCTCTGACTCTTGTGGGTGAGAACAAATACAAAACCATTTTATCCTTCAATAATTTTGCTTCGAAAGCAAGTCGCCTCGGAGACGAAATAGGAACATCAGGCTCTGCTAGTATATATGTATGCCCCGACAATTTTATTGCTGAAAATATAACTTTTGAAAATGCTGCAGGACCAATAGGGCAGGCAGTTGCAATAATTGTAAGAAGTAACAACTCTTCTTTTTTCAAATGTCGTTTTTTAGGTTTCCAGGATACACTTTATACCCATAAAGCTGGAAGTAAACAATATTACAAAAACTGTTATATCGAAGGAACGGTTGACTTCATCTTTGGCTCATCTATAGCATATTTTGATGAATGTGAGATTTTCTGCAAACAGAATGGTTATATCACAGCTGCCTCCACACCTGAGGAGCAGGCATATGGTTATATTTTTAAGCATTGTAAAATAGAAGGTGATAATAATAACTCATTTTATCTCGGTCGCCCATGGAGGCCATATGCTAATGTTGTTTTTTTGGAATGTGAAATGAGCAATGTTATAAAAAGAGAGGGGTGGAATAATTGGGGTAAGGCATTGAATGAGCAAACTTCGTTTTACGGCGAATATGCAAATAAAGGAGAAGGTGCTGATATATCGGAGAGAGTATCATGGGTAAAACAGTTAGATGATGAAAGCATAGAAAAATACTCTATTTTAAATGTTTTGGGAGAAGAGTTTGTTGCTAATCATCTATATGATAGATAAAATAAACAAAAGTAAATTAATTTAAAACAATTACACACCCCTTAAAAACCAAATAATCTACACTCTTTATGTAAAAGCACCCTATTATTGCATAATTAGAATTCATAAACTAAACAGTTTTTATCTAATAACAATTGATATCACACATCTAATTAACTTAAATAAACATG
This sequence comes from Bacteroidales bacterium, assembly GCA_012841425.1. Lineage (GTDB taxonomy): Bacteria > Bacteroidota > Bacteroidia > Bacteroidales > Dysgonomonadaceae > Proteiniphilum. The sequence continues at coordinate 5,862 of DUUR01000050.1, forward strand.
ATGAATATGAATGATTCGAAAATGAGAATGAAACTAACAATGGGATTACTATTGTTTATGCTTTTCTGTTCTTTTTCTATTACAGCTCAAGAAAGGACTATTAGCGGAACAGTAAGTGATACTTATGGAGAACCGATTATCGGTGCAAACGTAATGGTTACAGGAACCAACATGGGTTCTGCAACTAATATAGATGGATATTACACTATTTCGGTACCAAGGAATGCAACCTCTCTTCAAGTTAGCTATATTGGAATGAAAGACATTGTAGTTCCAATTGATGGAAACATAGTAAATATAGTTATGGAAGAAGACGTATCCAGCCTTGATGAAGTAGTAGTAATTGGATATGGTACTCAAAGAAGACGTGATCTTACAGGATCGGTTGCCTCAGTTGGCGGTGAAGCTATTGCTGCAGTTCCAGTTGCATCGGCAGCTGAAGCAATAACAGGAAAAATGGCCGGCGTTCAGGTAATTACAACTGAAGGTTCACCTGATGCAGAAATGAGAATACGTGTTCGTGGAGGTGGCTCTATAACTCAGAGCAACGATCCTCTTTATATTGTAGATGGTTTTCCTGTGAACACTATTTCCGATATTCCACCAACAGATATCGAGTCTATAGACGTTTTAAAAGATGCGTCTTCAACTGCTATTTATGGATCTCGTGGCGCAAACGGAGTTGTTATTATTACAACTAAATCGGGACAAGCAGGTAAGGTTAGACTTAGCTATAATGCTTATTATGGAGTTAGAAAAATTGCTAAAACTTTAGATGTGTTGTCTCCATATGATTATGTGAACTGGCAATATGAGTTAGCTGCTCTTAGAGGTAGTGATGCAATAAAAAACTATAACTCGTTTTATGGTAATTATGAGGATATGGATCTTTATAGAAATGTTCCGTACAACGACTGGCAAGATTTGACTTTTGGACGAACTGGTAGCACTGTTAATCATAGCATCAGCTTAAATGGAGGTTCGGATAAAATGACTTATGCGTTTAATTTTTCTCATCTCTCCAACAAAGCAATTATGGAGGATTCTGACTATAAACGCAACAGCATGAGCCTTAAATTGAATAATAAAGCAACAGACAGAATCACACTAGACTTTTCGGTTCGTTACTCAGACACTAAGGTTGATGGAGGTGGAGCACAAGATGTTTCTAGTACTTTAGATTCAGACAAGAGATTAAAATACTCTGTTATTTACACTCCTATTCCATTGAAGAATTTGGACGCATCGGCAGGTAGTGCAGATGATGACTTAGGAAACTTATATAATCCTATTGAAGCGATATATGATAATGCACGTGAAAAAGAACAAAAGAGACTAAATCTTGCAGGTAGTGCTAATTGGGAATTAGTAGACAATTTGAACTTAAGGTCTGAAGTTGGCTATAACCGCAATAGTGATAGCGACCAACGTTACTGGGGGCTGACAACATACTATATTAAAAACTACCCGTCAGTTGATAATCAGGGAATGCCTGCAATTAGACTTGTGAATAGAGAAAGAAATACAATGAGAAGTACTAATACTTTGAATTGGGACTTAAAAAAGCATCTTAATGAGAATCATAGCCTCAATTTAATGGCAGGTCATGAATATATTGTAACCGAAGGAAAAACTTTAACCGATGAGGTGCATGGATTTCCTAAAACGTTTACAGCTGAAGATGCATGGAAACTTTCTTCACAGGGGTCACCTTATACAATTGACAACTATTATAATGAAGACGATAAATTGCTTTCCTACTTTGGTAGAGCAAACTACGACTATCTAGGAAAATATATTCTTAGTGCTACATTCCGTGCAGATGCATCGTCGAAGTTTAGTAAAGAAAATAGATGGGGCTATTTTCCATCTGCTGCAGCGGCATGGCGTGTTTCTTCTGAACCATTTATGGAGAACACAAAGTCGTGGCTAGACGACTTGAAATTACGTTTTAGCTTTGGTACGGCGGGTAATAACAATATACCAACTGGACAGCTTGTTCAGATGTTTGAATCGAAAGCAACTTCGTGGATTAATGGATTCGACAACTATTGGGCGCCTTCTAAAACTATGGCTAACCCCGATTTGAAATGGGAAACAACAGTAACACGTAACCTTGGCTTGGATTTTACCTTAATAAACGGAAGATTGAGTGGTTCTTTTGAAGTGTATAAAAATAGTACGAAAGACCTGTTAATTCAATTCCCTGTTGCCGGAACTGGTTATGACACTCAGTACAGAAACATGGGTGAAAACCAAAATAAGGGACTTGAAGCTACTCTTAATTGGTATGCCATTAATAAAAAAGATTTCACTCTTGCATTGAGTGGTAATATTGGATTTAATAAAACAGAAATTCAGAGCTTGGGTATAATGAACGACTTTGGTTATGAAACATACTGGGCATCATCTGAGATTGGATATGACTACTGGATAGCTAAAGGTGGTGCTGTTGGCCAAATGATAGGCTACAGGTCAGATGGCAGATATGAAGTAACTGACTTTTCTGGCTATGACGAATCATCAGGTAAATGGATTTTAAACGAAGGTGTTGCAAATGCATCTGGTGTTGTTGGTGATATAAGACCGGGAACTATGAAATTAAAAGATTTAGATGGTAACGGAGTTGTAGATAATGAAGATCGTGAAATTATTGGTGATGCAAACCCGCTTCATACTGGTGGTTTCACTATAAACAGCACATTCTATGGTTTCGATCTTACAGCTGCTTTTAACTGGAGTGTAGGAAATGACATATATAATGCAAATAAGATAGAGTTCTCACATACAGGTAAATATCAGTATAGAAATATGATCTCATCTATGGAACCAGGAAGTAGATGGACGAATCTTCGTGAGGATGGAACAATAAGTAATGATCCTAGCGAATTAGCTTCTATGAACGCAAATACCACGATGTGGTCACCATGGACTCCGCGAATGATATTTAGTGACTGGGCTGTGGAAGATGGAAGTTTTCTTCGCTTAAACACACTAACACTTGGTTATACATTGCCTAAAAATATAGTTTCTAAAGCAAAAATAGAGAGCTTGAGATTTTATGTTACGGGTTATAATGTATTTCTATGGACGGACTACTCGGGATATGACCCAGAAGTATCGACAGTAAGAAGAACAAATCTATCACCAGGTGTTGATTATTCTGCTTATCCAAAAAGCCGTCAGTTAGTATTTGGAGTGAATTTGAATTTTTAACTTTAAAAGAAAAATAAGATGAAACATATAATAAATATATCTTTAATCGTAGTATCAATTGGTATACTATTTACATCTTGCGACTTGGATGCACCCTCTCAATCGGCTGCTGAAGGTTCGGTTGTACTCTCAGTTGAAGCTCTTGCAGAAGGTGCTGTAATGGGAATACATCAATCTTTTGGCGAAACCAATTCGTACCGTGGTAGATTTTTACCATATTATGGAATCAATAGTGATGTGGAGTGGATTAATGGAATCAACCCTAGTCAACTTAACGATGCTGGCAAGTATGAGATATCAACATATGCCACTACCCCTGGTAACACACAGATGAATACTGATAATAATGCATGGGCAAAATTTTACGAAGGTATTGAACGTGCAAATAAAGCAATTGAAGGATTGCGTGAATATGGCAATATTGAAAACAATCCTCAAATGGCACAACTTTTAGGTGAAGCACTAACATTGAGAGCTGTTATTTATCTTGATTTAACAAAAGCTTGGGGTGATGTACCTGCGAGATTTGAGCCTATAACAACTGAGACTCTTTATCTTCCAAAAACAGATCGTGATTTAATTTATAAACAATTACTAGCCGACTTAGAAGAGGCGGAAGATTTAGTTGCATGGCCAAACGAAACTGGGGTAACTTCATCTACAGAGCGTGTAAATAAAGCATTTGTAAAAGGTATGATTGCTCGCATTGCTCTCTATGCTTCAGGCTATTCCCAAAGAGCTGATGGTGTTAGACGAAGCAACGATCCTGATTTGAGTGTAGAGAAAATGTATACACTGGCAAAAGAGAAATGTTTGGAAATTATAAATTCTGGTTCAAACACTTTAGGATCGTTTGAACAGAACTTCAAATTACTTTGTAGAGATGATGTGACAGCAGGGAAAGAATCAATTTGGGAAATTCCATTTTCTGCAGGAAGAGGTCGCGTATTGTTTACACTTGGTGTACAACATAGGGCAGTGGATCAATACACTGGTCAGAATCGTGGTGGAACAAATGGTCCGCTACCATACCTTTTTTACGACTATGACGTGGATGATGTTAGAAGAGATATAACATGTGTACCTTATGAATGGTCTAACTCAAACCCAAGTAGACAGCAACTAAGAAATATAGGCAACTGGTGTTTTGGAAAACTTCGTTACGAATGGATGGACAGGTATGTTACTTCTACAAATGATGATGGTATAAATTGGCAGTATATGCGATTAGCAGACATATACCTTATGGCTGCAGAAGCAATTAATGAACTTGAAGGACCAGCTGCTGCTGCAGCATATTTGAAACCTATTCTTGACAGGGCTCTACCATCAGCAAAAGTAAACACTTATATGGCAAGCGCTACAACTAGCAAGGATGCATTTTTCAACGCAATTGTTGACCAGCGTGCACTGGAATTTGCTGGTGAAAGTCTTCGCAAAGCAGATCTTATCCGTTGGAATCTTCTAAAGACAAAGCTGGATGAGGCAAAAGTGAAAATGACACAATTAATAAACAGAGAAGGCCCTTATGCCAATCTTCCTCAAAAACTTTATCATAAGATAGCTGATGACAATGAAACGCTTATAATTTATGGACTCAATCATGGTGATACTGACGAGATAGGGGAAAGCCTGAATTATGAAAGTAGTACTGTTTGGTTTAATCCTGATCGTTTATCTCAAGATTTAATAAATTCACTTTACCAAAACAATCCGGATGAGAACCAGTTCTGGCCAATATGGCAAACATTTATTGACAGTAGTAACGGTAAATTAACAAACTAATAATATGAAAATGATAAAAAGAATATATATACCCATTTTTGCTCTGTTGATAGCATCTCTCTTCACTTATAGTTGCTCTGATGATAGAGCTGAGGAGTTAACATCAATAGATTATGAAAGACTTTTCTCTCCTATCGATATTAGCGTATTGGTGATTAATAGGGTGGATGCTCGGATCGACTGGGCACCAAACGCTGAGGTTGAGTCTTATACGTTAGAGGTATTTCAAGATGATGATATGACATTTGCAGGAACACCAGTTAGAGTTATAGAAGGTGTTAAGGCTTCTGATATACCTTATGATATTAAGGAGCTAGAAGGTGAAACACGTTACTCTGTTAGAATAAAAGCCGTTACCCCTGGTGCAACAGATTCTAAATGGAAAGGTGTTACATTTATGACTGCACAAGAAGATATATCACAACCTTTTGAGAGTGACGATATTGGCGCAACACAAGCAACACTTAGATGGATACCTGGAAGAGTAATTACACAAATCAAATTAGAACCAGGTAATATTACACATAGTGTTACAAGTGAAGAAATTACAGCAGGCGCTGCTACGGTTTCGGGGCTTACAGGTTCAACGAACTATAGTGCCGTACTTCTTAATGGCACAAAGGCTAGAGCTACAATAAACTTTGAAACTCTACTCGATCTAGGTGGTGCTATAGAGGTAACTCCTGAGGATGATTTTAATGCCATGCTTGCTTTGGCAGAAGACGGTGATGCATTTGCCCTACATCCTGGAAAATATGGTAATGGTGGAAAAGTTGCTGTTAACAAGAATATCGAAATTAGGGGCGTTTTCCCAAGTGATAGACCTGTAATTAGTGGATATATATCCATTGAAGATGGTGCTTCTCTTCTGCTTAAAGATATAATTTTAGATGGTGCAGATCAAGAACTTGCCGAAATTGATAATCATGCAATCATATTTAACACTGCGGGTGTTACTTATGGAGAGCTTATTGTAGAAGGTAGTATTGTTAGGAATGTAAATAAGGGACTATTCTACTTAAACGTTGCTTCTCTTGTTGAGACTATAACATTTAACAATAACATTATTCATGATGTTAAAAGTAGTGGAAGTGACTTCATGGACTCAAGATCGGGTGCATTTAACAACTTAAATTTCACCAATAATACAGTATATAATAGTGTTCCTGATAGAGACTTCCTTCGTTATGACGATAAATCAGGGGACTTCCCTGCCGCAACTTCTATTATAAATATTGATCATAACACGATACATGGTGTAATTAATGGATCAACTTCTAGAAGACTACTATATGTAAGGTTTGTAGGAAATAAGATCTCATTTACTAATAATATAGTATCTGACTTAACTGGTATTTTCACAAATCAAGCAAATACAGATACGGAGCCAACACTTGGAGGGAACAACTTCTTTAATGCTCCTAACCTATTCTCTGATTCAGGGGCTTCATCACGATTTTTTGATGATTCTGCAACTAAAGATGATCCAGGTTTTGTAAATGCTGCAGCAGGAGACTTTACAGTTACAAATATAATTGTGAATGCCAAAGGAACAGGCGATCCTCGCTGGTTACAATAAATCTTAGACTCTAATCCGTTTAAATAAGTACCCAAAAGAGTATTTATTTAAACGGGTTATATCTAACAGTTTAATAAACTATTTAATTGAAACAGATGAAAAAAAATTTGTTATTACTGACTTTTGCTTTTTTAGTCTTGTCATGTACCAACAATTCAACAAATAGCAATGCTTATAAATATGAATATTTATATGAAGATTTGCCATTTGATATGCCAAGGGTACAAAGGCCCACATTTCCAAATAGAAGTGTAAATTTACTCGATTATGACGGAAAACCAGATGGTATAACACTTAATACAACAGCTTTTGCTAATGCCATGAGTGACTTATCTGCAAAAGGTGGGGGAACTCTTATTGTACCCAAAGGGATTTGGTTTACAGG
>DUUR01000006.1 GCA_012841425.1 Bacteroidales bacterium
ATATTTAACTATGAGAATACTATAAAATTACTTAAAGTTATTCCTTCTACAAAAAAAGCATTAGTTATTGTGCGTGCAAATGTCTTGATTGGATATGACGTAAATAAGTGTAAATGGGAAATTGATGAAGAGAAAAGAGTTATTAAATTGATAAGCTTTCCCAAACCAGAGATACTATCTTTAGAGACCGACTTCAACTACTATTATTTTGAAGATGATTTGTTTAATTTTATTAGTAGGAAAGATCTTCAAGAGATTCAGTATCTAGCAAAAGAACAAGTTAAGAAATCAGTACTACAAAGCGATTTATTGAAGATTGCATCAGAACAGATGAAGCTCCTGCTTGGAGAGGTTACAACATTAAACAACTGGCAAATAGAGAATGTAGCTCTTATAGATGATTATAGCTATCCAAAAGAAGTAGAAGAAATAGATGAGCCGAAAGAATCAACTCATCTACTCAAAAAGATTAACCTACTTGATAAAGCAGCAAATCTTCTTAAAATTAAAATTTGATATAAGTTATTATAAATCTTGCCAATCTAAAATCACTTTACCACACTGCCCCGTTTCCATAATATCAAAACCTTTTTGGAAATCATCAACACTAAAACGGTGCGAAATAATTGGTGTTAAATCAAGACCCGAAACCAACATCTGTTCCATTTGATACCAAGTTTCCCACATTTCACGTCCATAAATACCTTTAAGAGTAAGCGACTTAAATATAATTTTATCCCAATCTACTGTAGTGGAATTAGGGAGTATACCTAATAAAGAGATCTTTGAACCATTATACATATTTTCAACCATCTCTTTAAAACCTGCAGGAGACCCCGACATTTCAAGACCAACATCAAACCCTCTCATACCTAAATTCTTTACTGCCTGAGCAACAGTTTCTCCTTTCGAGAGATTAACTGTTACAGTAGCTCCCATTCTCTTTGCAATATTGAGCCTATACTCACTAAAATCGCTAACCACAATATATCTAGCACCTGCAAATTTACATATTGCAGTAGCCATACTACCAATTAGCCCCACCCCTGTAATAAGCACATCTTCAGCAATTAGAGGAAATGAGAGGGCGGTATGTGTTGCATTGCCAAATGGGTCCATAATTGATACTATGTCATCGGGAATACGACTATCAACTTTTACTACGTTGGCAGCAGGCAATGATAGATACTCGGCAAAAGCGCCATCTCTGTTCACACCTATACCTATTGTATTTTCACAAACATGAAGTTTCCCTCTTCTGCAATTCCTACAATGCCCACAGGTAATATGACCTTCGCCCGTTACGCGCTCACCAACCTTAATGTTTTCAACACCGCTTCCAACATCAACAATCTCGCCAACATACTCATGACCAATGGTCATTGGGGTTTTAATTGTCCTTTGCGACCATTCATCCCATTTATAAATATGTAAGTCGGTACCACAAATAGACGTTTTCTTTATTTTAATTAAAACATCGTTCACTCCTATTGATGGAATTGGTACTTCTTCCATCCAAAGCCCTTTTTCAGGTCTTAATTTTACTAATGCTTTCATGTTTATCTAGCTTTTGGGTTCAATTAGACTCAATCAAATAACTTTTAATTTTTTGCCCACTTTAATAAAAGCTTCAATAGCTTTATCAAGATGTTCGCGTTCGTGTCCTGCAGAAAGCTGAACTCTAATTCTCGCTTCATCTTTAGGCACCACTGGATAATAGAAGCCAGTTACATAAATTCCTTCTTTCAACAACTCCTCTGCATATTGTTGCGATAGTTTTGCATCATAAAGCATAACTGCACAAATTGCCGACTGAGTAGGCTTAATATCAAATCCTGCCTCCTGCATTTTCGAAATAAAGTATTCTACATTTACATGCAACTTGTCTTGTAGCTCATTAGTCTCTTCAAGCATATTAAAAGCCTCAACCCCCGATGCAGCTACCATAGGTGGAATAGAGTTTGAAAACAGATATGGCCTTGAGCGTTGACGAAGCATATCAATAATTTCTCTTCTTCCAGTTGTGAATCCTCCTATTGCACCTCCAAATGCTTTACCAAGCGTGCCTGTAATTACATCAACCTCTCCCAGCATGTTGTAAAGCTCAGACACACCTTTACCTTTATCACCTACTACACCAGCCGAATGACTTTCATCAACCATTACCAGAGCGTTATACTTCTTGGCAAGTTCCATTATTTTGTCTAATGGAGCTACATTGCCATCCATAGAAAAAACACCATCTGTAACAATTACTCTAAAACGCTGAGCCTGGGCTTCTTTAAGCTTCTCCTCTAAATCATTTACGTCGGCATTGGCATATCTATATCTTTTTGCTTTACATAAACGCACCCCATCAATAATAGAAGCATGATTTAATGAATCTGATATTATTGCATCCTCATCTGTAAACAGAGGCTCAAAGAAACCACCATTTGCATCAAAGCAAGATGCATACAATATAGTATCTTCGGTACAAAAAAATCTGCTTATTGTATTCTCTAACTCTTTATGATAGTCTTGTGTACCACAAATAAAACGCACCGATGACATACCATACCCACGGTTATCAAGAGCATTCTTAGCAGCATTAATTAGTCGAGGATGATCAGAAAGACCTAGATAGTTATTTGCACAAAAATTTAAGACCTCTTGCCCTGTTTCTACTTTTATCTTTGCACTTTGTGGTGAAACAATAATTCTTTCATTCTTGTACAACCCTGCTTCCTCAATGTTTTTCAATTCATTTTTTAAGTGTTCTTTAATATTCCCATACATGTCATTATAATTTTAAAGTTGTTCTATTACGATAATAATAATAAGTTTCTCAAATGTAATTAATAGGAAGTTATCTTTTGTCCTAATCCATTAATGATGTTGGTGCGTTAATCTAATAGTGATGTTGGTGTGGTAATCCAATAACGATGTTGGCACTAATCGATTAATGAAGAGGGGAGAGACTTTTTTGATTTCACTCCCAACTCTCGCAGTTTCTCTGCCTGCCCAATAAGATTACCCCTACCCGATTTTAATTGAGAATATGCATTATTATAGCTCCTTTTTGCTCTTTCAAGATGTGTGTCAATCTCCATAAGAGATGTTACAAAATTAACAAGCTTATCATACAATGCAGCACCCCTGTCTGCAATTTCTATAGCATTTCTGTTCTGATATTCTCTTTTCCACAAATCTGAGATTAGTTTAAGCGCAGCAATTAGGTTGGTGGGACTAATCAACAAAATCTTTTTATCATAAGCATACTGCCACAATTTCTCCTCATATTGCAGTGCTAGTAAATATGCAGGTTCATTAGGAATAAACATCATCACAAAATCTAGCGTCTCGGCATAATCTTGATAACTCTTAGTGCTCAACTCGTCGATATGCTTTCTTACCGATCGTAGGTGATCACGTATAAACCCCTTCTGCTCTTCGGCATCGTTACTTCCAACATAATTAGCATACGCAGTTAGCGAAACCTTTGAATCGATTATCACATTCCTTTTGTCGGGATAAGCAATAATAACGTCTGGTTGCATTTTATTACCTTTATCATTAACCAGATAACCACCATCAACATCTTTTAAAAACTCCTGAACAAAATATTCCCTATCCTTTACCAGTCCCGACCCTTCTAAAATATTCTCAAGTATCATCTGCCCCCAATCACCCTGGATCTTAGAATTACCTTTAAGCGCCTGCGTAAGATTATTAGCCTCGCTACTAAGCTTATGGTTTAAGTCTCTAAGATTCTTTAGTTCAAGCCCAAGCGAAAACCGTTCACGCGACTCGCTCATATAAATTTCCTCCACCTTCTTACGAAACATATCTATGTTATCACCAAAAGGTCTCAATATCGAATCGAGGTTAACCCTATTAAGATTAGTAAACTTCTCGCTCTTCTCATCAAGTATTTTAGATGCAATATTTTCAAACTCAAGGTTCAGCTGTTTGTGAAGTCCTGCGATTTCATTTTTCCTAGCTTCTATACTTTCGTTTAATTTTTCATTTGCAACTTTCAAATCACTTTTAAGTGAGTAATTCATTTCCAGCAAGTTGTTGTATTCAACTTTAGAAACCGACTTAGATTTTGTAAACAATGAAGCAATAATCCAGGCTATAATACCACCAGCCACAAATGCAAAAACGATATAAATCTGGATCATATTATATTTCTGAATTATAATCTATTACTACTTAATATTTCTGAGTATATGTCCCATTTTTTTCTTCTTCGTCTCCATATAAAACTGGTTAAACTCATTAGGTAAAACCTCTAGTGGCACATTTTCTACAACGGTAAGCCCATATGACTCAAGCCCAATTCTCTTTTTAGGATTATTGGTCATTAAGCGCATTTTTTTAACCTCAAGACTCCTCAATATCTGGGCACCCACACCATAATCTCTTTCATCAGCCTGATATCCAAGATGTATGTTGGCATCAACAGTATCAAGCCCCTGCTCCTGCAATTTATAAGCTTCGGCCTTAGCCATCAGTCCAATACCTCTACCCTCCTGATTAAGATAAACCAAAACCCCTTTACCCTCTTTTTCTATTAATTGAAGCGCTTTATGCAACTGTTCGCCACACTCACACCTCTTTGAACCAAAAATATCTCCAGTCATACACGAGGAGTGAACACGTAGTAAAACGGGCTCATCTTCTGCCCATTCACCTTTTATTAATGCAATGTGCTCTTGCCCGTTTGATTTTTGTAAGAAAGGAATCATTTTAAAATCACCATATTCAGTAGGAAGCTTAACCGCCTCACCTCTTTCAATAAGCGATTCGGTTTTGAGTCTATATTTAATTAGATCGGCAACAGATACAATCTTTAAATCGAATTTCTTTGCCATTTCGATAAGCTCAGGCAATCTGGCCATTGAGCCATCTTCATTTTTGATCTCAGCAAGAGCACCAGCAGGATATAATCCAGCAAGACGCGCAAAATCAATAGTTGCCTCTGTATGACCCGCACGGCGCAATACACCTCTTGTCTGTGCTTTAAGAGGAAAGATATGCCCTGGGCGTCCAAAATCTTCTGGTGCAGTCTCGGTGCGAGTAAGTGCTAAAATTGTTTGAGCCCTGTCATAAGCCGAAATACCAGTAGTGCAGCCATGAGTTAGCAGATCGATAGAAACAGTAAAAGGAGTTGCATGAACCGAAGTATTGTTAGTCACCATCATGTGCAAGTCCAGTTCTTCTGCCCTCTCTTTAGTTACCGGAGCACATATAAGTCCCCTAGCATAAGTCTCCAAAAAATTAACCTTCTCGGGAGTTATACATTCAGCAGCGATAATTAAATCGCCTTCATTCTCTCTATCTTCATCATCAACAACAATGATAAAGTTCCCTTTTCTGATTTCTTCAATAGCCTCTTCAATGCTATCCAATACTATTTTTTCTTGCATAATTCAATTTAATTTTGTGCTGTTTTCAAAGCATCTGTTGCATATTTATTTTGCAACAAAGCATCTAGTTCTCCATTTAATCTCACTGTAGTCTTAAGATCATTAATTATTCTCAGATCAAACGGAATAGACAATGCTCTTAAAATAATCCCTATCGGAAAAATATACATACTTAACCTTGCAAGTAAACTATCAGTCTTAAAGGGACGAACATTTTTAATTATAATTGGATACTCCTCAGCTTTCCTTAACACATCGTGATTTGATGAGTTAGACAACTGATTAAGTATATCTTCTAAATCTCTTTTAATAGTGTAAATTTCTTCGTCACTACTACTGTCAGTCCAATATTTTTTATATGAAATTGAACTATAATCTTTTATATATGAATTTAACCTTTCAGTTAGATCACTCAATTTAGATGAAATCTCAGAATAATTGGGTTTATCTATAACAACACTCTTAAGTGAGTATCTTCTTTTCTCACGAATAAAAAACAGTCTCTTAAAGAAGCTGGTATATGTATCTACATTCAATATTACCGAATCATTCATTGCCTTATACGTAAGGAATACACCAATGGGGAGTAGCACCAGTGCACTAAACCACATTCCAAACCAGTGCTCCCAAACACCATCTCTAGTCATTTTAAACCCCACATTATCTACTATATAGTAGATTATAAATAGAATAACTGAAATTACAATTGGAGTACCCAAGCCACCTTTACGAACAATAGACCCTAGCGGTGCACCAATAAAGAAAAATATCAAGCAGGTAAATGGAATTGTAAACTTTCTGTGCCACTCAACCCAGTGCCTGTTTATTGCTTTTTGTGTAGTTGTTTTATTTATTGATTTGAATAAAAACTCATTACTATTATTGTCGGCTTTCATATATGCATTCTGCATTATAGAAGACTGTTCGTGCAACTCCTTAGATTGAAATAGAGTATCGGGCGAAGGTACTAAAACATCTGAATTAATAG
>DUUR01000051.1 GCA_012841425.1 Bacteroidales bacterium
ACCTTAAATAAAGGGTTGCTTAGATGCGTCTATCAGAACTACAAACAGGACAAAAAGCATATATTAAAAAAGTACATGGCAGTGGTGCATTCAGGAAGCGAATCTTGGAGATGGGATTTGTGCGTGGGGAAGAAGTAAAATCTATTCTCAACGCTCCTCTTAAAGACCCTATAAAGTACGAAATAATGGGCTATGATGTGTCGTTGCGACGAAGCGAGGCCGTATTGATAGAGCTTTCTATGATCCGCCATGAGACAAATGGTGGACATCCATATGACGACACTGATATAGCTACCAGTGAGCCCGATTACATAAGAAAGATACGAGCTAGAGATCATAACTATTCAGAGAAGAATATAAAAGTAGCACTAATTGGCAATCCTAATTCAGGTAAAACGTCAATATTTAATCTCGCCTCGGGGGCTCACGAGCATGTGGGGAATTATAGTGGAGTGACGGTAGACTCAAAGGAAGGAATTATTAAACACAACGGATATAAATTCACCCTAATAGATCTTCCGGGCACCTACTCCCTTTCGTCATACTCGCCCGAAGAGCTTTACGCAAGAAATTACATTACTGAAGGTAACCCCGATGTAATCGTAAACGTAGTATCAGCATCAACATTAGAGAGAAACCTCTATCTCACTACAGAGCTTATCGATTTAGAGATTCCAATGGTTATAGCTCTAAACATGTATGATGAGCTTGAAGATAGTGGCAGAAAATTTGATCATAACACCTTCTCGCAATTAATAAATATACCCATAGTTCCCACCGTTGGAAAAAGAGGTGAAGGTATACCTCAACTTCTGGAAGCGGTAATAAAAACTTACAATGAAGCGGAGCACGACTTCGTACAGATACCTTATGGTAGGGTATTAGAAAAATCCATTTCTATAATGGAACGCGAGCTTAAGGATACCTATCAACCCAAGCGAGGGATGCCTCTAAGACATGTTTGCGTTAAACTGCTTGAGGGGGATAAGGAGATTCAAAAGCATATCAACCATCTTCCTAACATACAGCAAGTACTTGCACGTAAGGATAAAGAACAAGCCTATTCTGAGAAGCTTTTGAGGGAAGACCCCGAATCGGCTTTCACAAATGCAAGATATGGTTTTATTGCAGGCGGATTGCAAGAGACGCTTACAGAAAAGACTCAGTTTGCCAATAAAACCAAACTCATAGACACCATTGTTACAAACAAGTACATTGGATTTCCAATATTCTTTATCTTCATGTGGATAATGTTTGAAACCACTTTTAGGCTAGGCAACTATCCAATGGAGTGGATTGAGTGGTTAGTAGCTTTGATAGGGAATTCAGTAAGGGCAAATATGGCTGAGGGTCCTCTTAAAGACCTAATTGTTGAAGGGATTATTGGAGGTGTAGGAGGGGTAATAGTATTTCTTCCAAATATTGTTATTCTATATCTTTTTATCTCCTTTATGGAAGACTCGGGATACATGGCCCGAGCTGCTTTTATAATGGACAAGTTGATGCATAAGATTGGACTGCACGGCAAATCATTTATACCTCTAATTATGGGTTTTGGGTGCAATGTGCCCGCAATTATGGCCACACGCACCATCGAGAGCCGTAGTAGCCGCATGATAACAATGCTAATTGTGCCATTTATGTCGTGCAGTGCCAGATTGCCCGTATATATACTATTAGCTGGAGCATTTTTTCCTAATTATGCCAGTGTTGCACTGCTGGGGTTATACTTCTTTGGAATATTAATTGCCTGCCTCACAGCAATACTATTTCGCAAGACACTATTTAAAGAAGAAGATACCCCATTTGTTATGGAGCTACCTCCCTACCGCAAACCCACTGTAAAATCAATTATCACACACATGTGGGACCGATCTAGTCAGTATCTTAAAAAGATGGGAGGTCCAATATTAATTGCATCAATAGTAATATGGTTCTTAGGATATTTTCCACGAGAGGGAAGCTGGTCCGAAGATATCGACAAGCAAGTAGCCCAAGCGGAAATGCAGTTTCAGAATAATGAGATAAACACCCAGCAGCATCAACTTATGCTTTCTGAAATTGAGCATATCAAAAACACCGAACATCAGAAACACTCATATATAGGTAGAATTGGTAAATTTATGGAACCAGTTATGCGTCCTTTGGGTTACGACTGGAAAATATCTGTTAGCCTGCTTTCGGGAATGGCCGCTAAAGAAATTGTTATAAGTACCATGGGGGTATTGTATACAGGTGATAGCGAAAATCAGCAATCTCTTCAAGACCGACTACTTTCCGAAACACATCCCGATGGTTCTTATGTGTTCACACCTCTTGTAGTTATATCATTACTCCTCTTTGTGTTGATATATTTTCCCTGTATAGCAACAGTTATTGCAATTAAAGAAGAAGCTCACTCATGGAAATGGGCACTGTTTAGTATGTTTTACTCAACCGGACTTGCTTGGCTTATTGCATTATTAGCATACCAGATAGGCAGTCTATTCATTTAATTATTATGAACATACAACTTATAATAGTAATTTTAATTGGCTTAGTAGTCGGAATAATTCTACTAAGAAACATCTATAAATTCTTTTTCACCAAAAGAGATTCTCCTTATTGTGGGGGTTGCAAAGGGTGTGAACCAATAAAGAGAAACAATTAAAAGTGTGTGCTGTCTGATGAATCTGTTTATACTTTAGTCGTGCTTTAGTCGGACCTTGCTCTTACCTCGCTCGGTTACGCCCCGTATATATACAAGGAATGGCCGAGCAAAGTAAGGCTTAGGTATAAATTAAGTACGCGCTTTGCTTTAATAACAAATTGGTCTTAATCTCTAAAAATAAAACTATTCAAGAATTAGA